>NZ_JBSFTT010000027.1:0-116371 GCF_053591415.1 Streptomyces sp. NPDC003032
CGCCAATATCAGGCCCGCCTGAGTCACTACAAACGACGCGGACACAGCCCCTGAAAACTGCCCAGCACTCAGAACAAGCACCGTTGCAGTATTAGGGTCCATGAGGTCCTCTCCGGTCAGCGGTCGCGTTCGGCGCCGATGCCGACGAAGCACATGAGGGCCGCGGTGGTGCCCCGGTTGTGCCACGTGTGGCGGGTGCCGAGCTGGACGACGCAGGTGCCCGGGGTGATCAGGACCTCCTTGCCGTCGTCGAGTTCGAGGTGGAGCTCGCCCTCCAGGCAGATGCCGTAGTCGAGCGTGTCGGTGGTGTGCATGCCGGTGTCGCCGGGCTCGAAGACCTCCAGCAGACCAGGCAGCCGCTCCTCGACCTCGGCAGCGAGCTCGTCCGGGTCGTCGGCCGGTGCGGGGACGAAGGCGTCGGGCTCGTAGCGGGCGAAGAGCAGGCGGGTGCCGCCGGTGCCGGGGAAGAAAGGCAGGGTCTTGGGCTCGGGCAGGCCGTTGCCGACCCGGGCGCCGCCGTCCTCGGTGCCCCAGGCGAGATGGAACCGCGAGCCGGGCCAGGCGCCGACGGTGGTGGCCGGGACGGGTCCGTCGGCGGCGACCACCGAGGTGCCGTCGACCGTGCGCGCGGCCACGACGAGGCGGGGCTGAAGGGTCATCGCGGGTCCTCTCCGGGTTCCACCGTCACCGAGGCGAAGAGCTCGGTGAGGAACCGTTCCAGTACGGCTGTGGGGGCGGGGCCGAGGACGCCCGCGAGGGGGATGTCGGCGTCCGCGTAGGTGATGGCGGCCTTGACGGGTTCGTGCGGTGCACGCTGCACCCAGCGCCGGACCACGGGGTCCTCGCGGAAGGGCTTCTCGCCCTCGATCCGGCAGTAGGCGGAGCCGAGGGTGTGGCCGGGGACGACGAACCAGCCGTACCGCGCGTCCGGTCCGGCGGCCGGGGCGGCGGGTGCGTCGAGCGTTTCGCCGGCCAGGAGCCGGAGTTGGGCGGAGGCCAGGTGGACGCCGGTGGCCAGCTCGAAGGTGTCGGCCACGTCCGCTCCCCCGACGCGCGCGCCCACTTCCAGGAAGACCGGGCCGTCCGCCGTCTCGATGGCCTCCAGATGGAAAGGGCCGTCGGTGATGCCGACCGCGCGCAGGCAGGAGAGGGTGAAGTCGACGGTCGCGGGCGGGGTGTCGATCTGCACGGAGCCGAGGGGCGCGCCCTCGGCGTAGCCGAGGCAGGTGCCGAGGTACCGGCTGGCCTGGACGGCAAGCGGGCGGCCCGCGGCGACGGCTCCGTCGATGTGCAGGATCGGCCCCTCGACGAACTCCTCGATCTCGAAGCCGTCGACGTCCACGCGCACCGAGCCGTCGCGCACCGCGGTGAGGGCGGCGTCCGGCGTCGGGTAGGTCGTGATGCCCTCGCTGGAGGCGCCCGCGAGCGGCTTGAGGACGCTCCGGCCGGTCCAGTCGACGCCGGAGGCGAGGGCCCGGTCCAGCGGGGCGTAGCGCGGCACGCGCAGGCCCGCCGCGGCGACTGCGGCCTTCATGACGACCTTGTCCCGGGTGGGCAGCACGTCGGCGACGCGCGGGCCGGGGACGTCCAGGGCCTCGCGGACCTCGGCGGCGGGCAGCAGGTCGTACTCGGACAGCGCGACGACCAGGTCGGGCCGAGGCAGGCCGGAGACGGCGGCAAGGACCTCGGCCGCCGTGTCGCCGGTGCCGGGGCGTTCGATGCGGCGGGCCGGGACGCCGGCAGGGAGAGTGGCGAGCCGCTCGGGGGTGCTGACGTAGGTGACCTGATGGACGGTGTGGTCGAGGTTCTCGGCGTAGCGCACGAAGGAGTCGGGTACGCGGTGCATGACGAGGATGTGCATGCTCACGCTCCCTTCACGGTCAGCCAGAGCGCTCGCTCGGCGTGGTCGAGGGCGGCGCCGCACTCCTCGGCGGTGTCCGCGACGGCCGTGGCGAGGGCGATACGGCCGTCGATGAGGCCCTTGCGGGGCGGCGAGACGACGTCTCCCGGACCGACCAGCGGCTCCAGCAGGTCGAGGGCGGCGGGCAGTCCGTCGCGGTCGAAGTCCAGCGCGCCGATCGTGGTGTCGTCGGCCGGCGGGTAGAAGAACCGGATCCCGGCGTACGACGCCCTGCTCGCCGCGGTGTCCGGCACCGCGCCGCAGGCCACGTCGGCCGCGGCCAGGCCGGGGTCGATACCGGAGGCACGCAGGCCGAGGTAGGGGATGAGGTCGCCGCCGAGCCGCCCGTTGACCTCGATCAGCTTCGGGTCCTCGGGGGTCAGCCGGAGCTCGGTGTGGGTCCAGCCGTCGGTGACGCCGAGGACGCGGTGGATGCCGGTGAGGACGCGCAGCAACTCCGGGTCAGTGAGCAGCGGGTCGGCGGCGCTGACGCGGTGGCCGGTCTCCTCGAAGTACGGCGGGAACCCGACCTCCTTGCGGCCCACGAAGACGGGCGTGACGCGGCCTTCGTGGACTACGGAGTCGACGCTGACCTCGGGGGCGTCGAGGTACTCCTCGACGAGGACCAGCTCGGCGAAGTCGGGGTTGTGCGGGACGTGGACATCGCGGGTGGCGTCGAACTGGTCGGCCAGTTCGGCCGCGTCGTGGACCAGGACGACGCCCTGGCTGCCGCCAGCGGCACGCGGCTTGAGCACCACGGGCCAGCCGAGCTTGTCGGCCGCAGCGAGCGCCTCGTCGAGGCTGCCGGCCAAGGCGAACTCCGGCTGGGGCAGGCCCGCTTCGGCGAGCGCGGTGCGGGTGGCGTACTTGTCGCGGCAGCGCCGGACCACGTCGGGCGAGGTGCCGGGCAGGCCGAGTTCCTCGGCGACCAGGGCCGCCTGCACGATGTGCTCCTCGTGCCAGCTCATGACGCCGGCCACCGGCTGCTCGGCGGCGATCTTGCGGGCCGCCTCCAGCACCGACCGGGCGCCGGTGTCGGGGACGACCGTGTGGCCGGACAGGTGGGGCAGCTCCCAGGTGGGCTCGGCCGCGTCGATGAGGTGGACGCGGTAGCGGCCGGCGATCGAGCGCAGGAGGTATTCGCGGTACCGCCGGAGCCCGCTGGTGATGACCAGCAGCAGCGGCTTGTCGTCGGACCGTGTCAGCGTCATGCGGAGACGTCCTCGCAGAGAAGAAGGTCGGTTCGGGTCAGGCCCGCGCGGAGGCGGAGCAGTGCCTCGCGCATCAGCGGCTCGTCGTGGACGAGGGCGATACGGAGGTGTCCGGCGCCGGGGTTGACGCCGTCGGGTCCGTCGGCCGCCAGGTAGCGGCCGGGCATGACGGACAGCGCCTGGTCGCGCCAGAGGTGCCGGGCGGCGGCCTCGTCGTCGTCGACCGGCAGCCAGAGGAAGAACCCGGCGTCGGCCCGGCGGTATCCGGGGACGGCGGCCAGGATTCCGTCGGCGAGAGCCCAGTTGGCGGCCAGTTCCCGGCGGGCCCGCTCCACATGGGTGTCGTCGCCCCACAGCCGCGCGGCGGCGGCGCACACCGGCAGCGGGGTCGAGACGCCGCACACCCGGTTGTACCGGGCGTAGTCGGCCACGGTCTCGGCGTCGCCGGCGGCGAAGCCGCTGCGCAGTCCCGGCGCGCCGGACCGCTTTGACAGGGTGTGCAGGACGAGGAACCGGCCCGGCGCTGCCACCCCTCGTTCCACCAGCGAGAGGTAGCCAGCCGGTGGGCGGGACAGCGCCAGGTCGGTGTAGCACTCGTCGACGAGGAGCAGGGCGTCCGCGCCTCCGGCGGCGCGGGTGGCCGCGCGCAGGAACTCCGTGGAGAGGAGCTCGCCGCGCGGGTTGCCCGGGTCGCAGACGATGACGGCGGCGACCCGGGCGCCCGCCGTCGCGACGGCATCCTCCAGCGCGGGGATCCCGCCGCAGGGGTCGTAGAACACTGGTCGTGCTCCTAAGGCCACGGCGGCGGCGTGGTACGTCGGGTAGAACGGGTTCGGCATGACGACCGCGGCCTCGCCGCCCGCCCGCCGTACACGCTCCACCGCGCGCGCGACCGCCACGGCCAGGGCCTGCTTGGTGCCCGGCGTGGGCTCGACCGCGACGGTGGAGGGGTCGAGGAGCCGCCCCACCCCGAACCGGCGGCGCAGCCAGCCGGTGTACGCGGTGCGCAGCTCGGGGGTGCCGCCGAGGCGCGGGTAGCGGGTCCAGCCGTCGGGGTCGGCGAGGAGCGCGGTGTCGACGCCGCCCGTGCCCAGCCGGGACTCGCCGAGGTGGAGCTGGACGGGGGCGAGTCCGGCCGGGGCGGGGATGCCGTGCTGGAGTGCGCGCAGCCGGGCGAAGGCGCTGGCGACGTGGCCCATGGGTCAGTCCCGCACCAGGTCGTTCAGTGCCGTCTTGCCGCGGGTGCGCTCGTCGGCGTACTTCATGATGACCGCGGCGTACGTGGACAGTTCGGGGCGGCACGGGTCGGTGCGGGTGCCGGGGACGACGACGGCGTTCTCGGGGACCTCGCCGCGGGTCACCTCGCCGGTCGCTCGGTCCACGATCGGTGTGGAGGCGCTCAGGTAGACGCCCATGCCGATGACGGCTCCGCGCCGCACCCGCACGCCCTCGGCGATCTCGCTGCGGGCGCCGACGAAGACGTCGTCTTCGATGACGACGGGGCTGTCGCCGATCGGTTCGAGGACGCCGCCGAGGCCTGCGCCGCCGGAGATGTGGCAGCGGTCCCCCACCTGGGCGCAGGAGCCGACCGTCGCCCAGGTGTCGATCATCGTGCCGGCGCCGACGTAGGCGCCGATGTTGACGAAGGACGGCATGAGGACGGCGCCCGGGGCGATGTGGGCGCCGCGCCGCACGACCGCGCCCGGCACCACGCGGATCCCGGCCTTCTCGAAGTCCGCCTCCTGCCAGTGCTCGAACTTCAGCGGGATCTTGTCGTAGCTCTTGGGCCGGCCCGGGCCCGCGTCGGCGACGGCGTTCGTCCCGAGCGGGAAGGAGAGCAGGATCAGCTTCTTGACGAAGGGGTCGGCGGCCCAGGTGCCGTCCGCGGGGTTCGCGGCGCGCAGTTCGCCGCAGTCCAGGGCGCCGAGGCCAGCCTCAATGTGCGGGCCGAGTCGGGCGAGTTCGGCCTCGGTCAGCTCGGCCCGGCGCTCGAAGGCGTCCTCGATCAGCGGTCGGGAGTACATGGGGGACACTCCTATCGTGCGTGCGGTGCAGGGGGAAGGACGGACCCGGGCCGGGCGGGAACGGTGGTGACGTAGTCGTTGTAGGTCTCGGCGCGGCGGATCTCGACGACGTCGCCGTCGCGGGTGAGCAGGAGCTCGGCGGGCCTCAGACGGCCGTTGTAGGTGAAGCCCATCGCGTGGCCGTGCGCGCCGGTGTCGTGGACGAGGAGGACGTCCCCCTCGCGCGGGTCGGGCAGCGGCCTGTCGATCGCGAACTTGTCCATGTTCTCGCACAGGGAGCCCACAACGTCGTACGGCGCTTCCGTGCGGTCCTGCGCGAAGGGCAGGGTGATGTGGTGGTAGGCGCCGTAGAAGCCGGGGCGCATCAGCGCGGACATCGAGGCGTCCACGCCGACGATCTCCCGGCCCTTGCTGCACCGGTTGATGACGGTGCTCACCAGGACGCCGTGCGGGCCGGTGACATAGCGGCCGCACTCCATGAGGATGCGGGGCGTGGAGCGGAGGAAGCAGCGGCGGCGGGCGGCGAGGATCGCGTCGGCGTAGCGGCGGAAGTCGAACGGGCGGTCCTCGGGGCGGTACGGGATGCCCAGGCCGCCGCCCACGTTGACGTAGTCGAGCTCGATGCCGGCCTCGGCGGCGACACGTGCGCCGAGTTCGATGACGTCCGTCGCGGCGCGTGCGGCGCGGTCCACGTCGAGTTCGTTGGCGCAGATCATGCCGTGGATGCCGAACCGGCGGGCGCCGCGTGCCTTCGCCTCGCGGTAGGCGTCGGCGAGTTGGCTGGCGGGCACCCCGAACTTCGTGGCCCGCGCGTCCCCCATGAGGCGGGAGCCGGCCGACAGTCCGTGCGGGGAGACGCGGAAGGCGACCGTGTCGGGCAGCGGGTCGGCCTTGTCCAGGCCCGTCCAATCGTCGAAGGCGATCAACGCGCCGGTCTTCAGGGCGAGTTCGAACTCCGCGCGGGCCGTATTGTTGGAGGTGAAGACGGTGTCGCCGGGCCCGGCGCCGAGGCTGCCCGCCAGCTCCAGCTCCACCGGGGAGGCACAGTCCAGGCCGCTGCCCTCGGCGAGTAGCAGGGACAGGATGTGCGGGTTGGGCAGCGCCTTGACGGCGAAGTACTGGCGGTACTGCTCGCCCTGGAAGGCGTCCGTCATGGCGCGGTAGGTGTCGACGATGCCGGCGGCGTCGTAGATGTGGAAGGGCGTTCCGTAGGCGGACGTCAGGTCCTTGAGCAGGGGCCTGAGGCGGGCGGAGAAGGTGTCTGCGATGGGCACGGCTCCCCCTTTACGGAACGCGCGCGATGCAGATCGTGCGGTTGCGCATGCCGCTGACCGGGCGCTGGTAGGGGAAGTAGTAGCTCTCCACCGTCGGATAGCCGCGGGCCGCCAGGCGTTCGGCGAGGTAGTCCTTGGACAGGTACCAGAAGTCCGCGACCCGCTGGTGCGGGGCGTAGGGCGCCTCCCGGTCCTGCGGGGCGTCGTTGGAGAAGACCAGGTAGGCGCCGGACTTCAGGCCGAGGGAGGCCAGTTTGTCCAGGGCGGGCCCGGTCTCCCGCTCGGCGTCGAAGAGGTGGCCGAGGAAGCCGTCCGCGTAGATGATGTCGGCATCAGCGACGTCGGAGGGCTGCAGGGTGTAGTAGTCGGCGGTGAAGGCGTCGACACCCTTCTGCCGGGCCAGTTCCACGGCCTCCTTGTTGAAGTCGATGCCGCGGACCGTGCGGCCGAGGTCGACGACGACGCCCTCGACGGCGGCGTTGCCGCAGCCCAGGGAGAAGACGGACGCCCCCTCCCCGGTCAGCGAGAGCAGTTTGAGCGCCATGTGCGAGCGGTATTCGGGCACGTACGTCGACGGCGTGACCGAGTCGTTGAACGCGCCGCCCTTCTCCCAGATGGCGTAGATGCTCTCCGCTTCGCTGCCGGTGGAGCGCTGCGCCGTGTAGTAGTCACGCACCTGGGCAAGGTCCTGGTTCAACTCAGTGATCATCGTGTCCCGCTTTCAGGAGTCAGAGGTGGCGGCGGTGTGGAGGTGCTCTTGCGTGTACTCGACGGACCGGAAGGGCTCAGGACGTAGCCGCTCGACCAGCGCCGCGAGCGGGGCGGCCGTGGCAGGGCCGTAGTTCTGGTAGAGGCGGACGGCCCGGCCGGCGTCGGTGGCGAGGAGGGTGTCGGCCAGGACGCGGGCCAGGGAGCGCAGACCCGCGAGGACGACCTCCGGCTCCCCCGCCAGCCGCGGGGGGCCGGTCAGGTCGAGGGCGCCGAGCTGGACGAAGTAGGACAGCTGGAGGAACATGCCGTCGCTATCGGGGAAGTGGCCGAGGCCGCGGTCGGTGTAGCGCAGGCACTCCGCGAGGTAGTACGCGACGCAGTCTGCCGGGTCAATGCCGAGGCGGGGGGCCCAGACGTCGGCGAGGATCAGGATGCCGAAGACATCGGCGGCGACCTCCTGGAGGACCACCGAGGCCCAGCGGTCGGCCGTGTTGAGCTCCTTGTAGTCGGTGGCGGGCCGGTGTACGAAGTGGCCGAGCTCGTGGCTGAGGACCCCCAGGGTGGGGATGGCGGCGAAGCGCGGGTCGGCCGGGTCGAACTGCACGCCAATCTCAAGGAACCGCCGCGCGAGGGGTGCGGAGACGGTGTCGAGCAGGGCGCGGTGGGTGTTGGCGAAGTAGTACGTCTTCTTGAACGGCGAGTACTTCACCCCCTCGTCCTCGGGGAGGAAGTAGGCGATGTGCTTGGGGTGGAGGTTCCCCTCGCCCGCCATGAAGAACAGCTCGGCGGCGCCGAAGGCCGGCAGGTCGCCCAGGCGCAGGTCGGCGTGGAGCCCGCGCAGGTGGGCGGCCACCTCGGCGCGGTCGGCGAGGGCCTCGGTGACCAGGCGCTGGCGCTCGTCGTCGGCGCGGCAGCCGAAGGCGGTGGGCAGGCCGCGGACCTCCTTGCCGTACCAGGTGGAGATCTGGCCGGCGACAACCGTGAAGTCCTCCTCCAGGGAGGCGAGTTCGCGCAGGATGTCGTCGTCGTAGCCGTCCTGGACGGCGCTGGCGCGCAGTTCGGTGGCCCTGCGGTCGGCCTCGCCCGGCAGGTGCTTAGCGACGTCGCGCACCGCCTCGGCGATCGCCACCGGGTCATTGAAGCGGCGGCGGGCGGGTATGCCGATCTCCTTCACCCGCTGCCACTCGGCCTCCACGGCGGCCTTGAGGTCCGCGAGGGCCCGGCGGAACCCGTCGCCGAGGGGGGGGATGGCTCCGGCGAGGTCCAGGCAGCCCAGCGTGTAGGCACCCGCGGGCGGCCAGAAGGCGCTGCGGTGGGTGCGGTACGAGCCGGCCCTGACCAGGTTGGACGGGTGGTCGAAACGGTCCGCCGTGAGGTTTTCAGGCATGGGATTTCCCGTTCTGGAATCGAATGCTGGTGAAGAAGCTCCGCGGGGGAATCGGCGTACGGCCCCGGGAACGGCGGCTACGCGCGGGTCCGGTCCTTGTGGTCGGCCAGGACGAGGGCGGCACCCTTCTCGCCGATCATCATGCTCGCGGCGTTCGTGTTGCCCGAGATCATGGCCGGCATGACGGAGGCGTCGATGACGCGCAGACCGTGCACGCCGTGCACGCGCAGCCGCTCGTCGACCACCGCCATCGGGTCGTCGCCCATGCGGCAGGTGCCCACCGGGTGGTACGAGGTGTCCCCGTGCTGCCGTGCGTAGGCGAGCAGTTCGTCGTCGGAGCGGACCTCGCTGCCGGGCATCAGCTCGAACGCGCGGTACGCGTCCAGGCTCGGTTCCTCGACGATGCGCCGGCCGATGCGCATGCCCGCGAGCAGCGTGGCGCGGTCGGCCTCCGACTCCAGGAAGCGGGTGCGGATCGATGGCGGGGTCAGCGGCTGCCGGGAGCGGATGTGGATGGAGCCCTTGGACTCCGGGCGCAGCGGATAGACGCCCAGGGTCATGCCGGGGGCCGTGTCGAGGCGCCGGCTGCGGCCGCCACCGTAGCTCGCGGGGGCGAAGTGGAACTGGATGTCGGGGCGGGTCAGGGAGGCGTCGGAGCGGACGAAGCCGTGGCCGAGGGCGATCGGCAGGCTCAGCAGGCCGCGCCGTTCGCGGGCGTACCGGCCGATCTCGCGGACCAGGCCGAGGCCGCGGGAGCGCTCGTTGAAGGTGATCGGGCGCCGGACCCGCCAGCGCAGCCGGGCGGCGAAGTGGTCGCGGAAGTTCTCACCGACGCCCGGCAGATGGTGCACCACCGGCACGCCGACCTCGCCGAGGAGGTCCGCCGAGCCGATGCCGGAGAGCTCCAGCAGCTGCGGGGACTGCACGGCTCCGGCGCTGACGATCACCTCGTGGGCGCAGTCGGCGCTGTGCTCGGTGTCGCCGCGCCGGTAGTCGACGCCGATGCAGCGCTTGCCGTCGAAGCGCAGGCCGGTGACGTGCGCCTCGGTGACCAGTGTGAGGTTCGGGCGGCGCTGGGCCGCCTTGAGGTAGGTGCCGGCGGCGGAGGAGCGGCGGCCGCCCTCGTGGTTGACCTGGTAGTAGCCGAAGCCCTCCTGGTCGCCGGAGTTGTAGTCCGGGTTCTCGGGGTAGCCGGCCTTGACGGCGGCGGTGAGGAAGGCGTCGGTGAGCTCGTCGCGGTCGCGTGGCAGTCCGACGGCGATCTGCCCGGCGCGGCCGCGGTTCGCGCCCTCGATGCCGGTGACGCGCTCCATGCTGCGGAAGTACGGCAGCACACCCTCCCAGGACCAGCCCGGATTGCCCAGGCGCTCCCAGTCGTCGTAGTCCTCGCGCTGGCCGCGGACGAAGATCATGCCGTTGATCTGGTTGGAGCCGCCGAGGAGGCGGCCGCGGGGGATGCTCACGCTGCGGCCGTCGAGAGTGGGGTCGGCGTCGGTCTCGAAGCACCAGTCGTACTTCGGGTTCCCCATCAGGACCGTCTCCGCGGCGGGGACGGTGAGCAGCGGGCTGCGCCGTTCGCTGCCCGACTCCAGCAGCAGCACGCGGATCGACGGGTCCTCGGTCAGCCGGCCGGCCAGCACACAGCCGGCCGCGCCCGCGCCGACGACGATGTAGTCGTATCGCACCGGTGCCCGCCCCCTCACGCGGCCTCGGCTGCTGCGGCGGCCGGGCGGCGGCCCGTGATCGTCGTCCGGTGCAGCAGCCGGTGGTGGTTGACGTGGTCGTAGGGCGTTGCCCGGTGCATGGCGCTGCGGTTGTCCCACAGGACGATGTCGCCCACCTGCCACTGGTGGCGGTAGGTGAACCGGGGCTGGATCGCGAACTCCTGGAGGAAGGTGATCAGCGGCGCGCTCTCGTCCTCGGACAGGCCCTCGATGCGCCACGGCACGTTGCCGCCCGCGTAGAGCGCCTTGCGGCCGTTCTCCTCGTGGACGCGCACCAGCGGGTGCGACACGTCGGCCCACTCAGCGCGTTCCTTCTCCGTGGGCGCCGGGCGGTCGGGGTAGTTGTACGGCCGTGACTGGACGCGGCTGATGACGACCTTGAGGTCCTCGATGCGCTCCTTGACCGGCTGCGGCAGCGCTTCGTACGCGGCGAACATGTTGCCGTACCAGGTGTCGCCGCCGGTCGGCGGTATCTCGCGGGCGTACAGCATGGAGCCCACCGGCGGGTCGGTCAGGTAGGCGCCGTCGCTGTGCCAGACGCGGCCACTGTAGGCCGAGCCGATCGGCTTCCCGTCCTTGGTGAGGTTGGACAGGATGAGGATCTCGGGGTGCTCGACGTCGTTGAACTGCGAGCGGGTGTAGGCGAAGACCTCGCCGAAGCGCCGGGTGAACTCGATGTGCTCGACCGGGATCATGTCCTGGCCACGGATCAGCAGGACGGTCGTGTCGATCCAGGCCTGGTAGATGCGGTCGAAGTCGCGGTCGGACAGCGGCCGGGTGACGTCGACACCGCGGACCTCCGTGCCGATGCCGTCGGTGATGGGGACCAGTTCAAGCATGAAGGGGTACTCCCTGGGGTTTTCAGTCGGTACGTCGGCGCCTGGGTCAGGGGAGAGCGACCTGGTACTCGTCCATCCAGTGCCGCAGCTCGACGAGCTGGATCAGCAGGGCGGCCTGGTTGGAGCCGCCGGGCAGCTCGCCGTGGACGGCGCCCGCGGAGATCTGCTGGATCAGCCCGTTCGTCCGGTCGGTGTCGAACAGCGGCTTCAGCGGCGAGGCCTCGTCGTTGACGATCCAGGTCGCCTCGCGGACGAGGGTCCGGTCGTAGGCGGGGTTCTGCACGTGCGGGTAGGCGCTCTTCCTGCGGTTGACCGTGCTCGGCGGCAGGACGTCGGCCATGGCCGCCTTCAGCAGCCCCTTCACGCCGCCCCGCGACTTCAGTTCCCAGGGCACGTTCCACACGTACTGGAGGAGGCGGTGGTCGCAGAAGGGGACCCGGACGTCGAGTCCGTGGGCCATGCTCATGCGTTCCTTGCGGTCCAGGATCACCGAGAGCGGGCCGGACAGGCCCAGGAAGAAGACCTCGCGGATCCGGGCGTCCTCGGCGCTCTCGCCCGCGAGTCGGGGCACGCGGGCCAGCACCTCGGCGTAGCGGGCGCGTTCGTCCTCCTCCGGGTTCACCTCGGCGAGCAGGTCGGGGACGAGGTAGCGGGACAGCTTCGGGCCGTCGAAGAGCCACGGGAAGCGGTCGGCGGCCAGGACCTCCGGCTTGAAGAAGTACGGGTAGCCGCCGAACACCTCGTCGGCGGCCTCGCCGGTCAGCGCGACGGGGCAGTTGTCCCGGATCTGCTGGAAGATCAGGTACATCGAGGCGTCGAACTGGCCCCAGCCGGGAAGGTCGCGGGCGCGCCGGGTGGCCGGGATGACGTCCAGCAGGTCCTGCACGGAGGCGGTGAGCGTGGTGTGCCGGGTGCCGATGAACTCGGCGGCCTCGGCGGCGTAGGGGGCGTCGATGTCCGGGCGCAGCTCGGTGGCCACGAAATGCGCCGGGTCGCTCTCGAACTGCACGCAGAAGGTGGCCAGTTTGTGCGCCGGGTCCTCCTTGCGCAGGGCGCTCGCGGCGAGGGCGGCGACGGAGGTGGAGTCGACGCCGCCGGAGAGCATCGCGCCGAGCGGGACGCCGGTGGTGAGCTGCCGGCGCACGGTGTCGTCGAGGAGTTCGCGCACCCGGCGGGCGCTCTCCTCGAAGGAGTCGTGGTGCGGCTCGCTGACGAGCTGCCAGTAGCGCCGCCGGGTCAGCCCCGACTCGGTGTACGTCAGCACATGGGCGGGCTCCACCTCGTAGAGGTCCTTCAGCGGGGTCTCGCTCGGCTGGGCCAGGCGCGGCTGGAGGACGACGGGCAGCGCCGAGAGCTCCAGGCGCGGCCGGAAGAGGGGGTTGGCGATGATGCCCTTCGGCTCGGAGGCGAAGAGGATGCCGCCGTCGTACGGGTGGTAGTAGAGGGGCTTGACGCCGATCCGGTCACGGCCGAGGTGCAGGCGCCGGGTGCGGCCGTCCCAGATCGCGAAGGCGAAGGCGCCGTTGACCCGGTCGACGAAATTGGTGCCCCACAGGAGGTAGGCCTTCAGGAGGGCCTCGGCGGTGGAGCCGTCGCGCAGGGCGCCGCCATCCGCCTCGATGTCGCCGCGCAGTTCGTCGGCGTTGTAGACCTCGCCGGTGTGCGCCGCGTACACGGTGTCGCCGCTGAGGCTCGCGCTCGCGGGCCGTACGTCGTCGGGGCGTCCCGTGGCCAGGCCGCGGTGGCCGATGGCGGCGTGCTCGCCGATCCAGACGTCCTGGGTGTCGGGGCCTCTGTGCCGCATCGTCTCCGTCATCGAATGCAGCAAGCCGTGCTGATCGCCCAGATCGCGCCGGAAGTCGATCCAGCCCACCACGCCACTCATTCAGTTCACCTCCAGGGGTACGAAGAATTCTTCAAACAGTGGGAAAGACGCCGGGTATTGAGACGGCGGGCGGCATGACGATCATCGGGAACGGCTGTGTGCGAGGGAATGGGAATTTCTTCCCGGCCGAATTCGGAGCCGGGAACGACTGTGCCAGAAGAAGCGCCGCCGGAGATCTCCCGGCCGTGGGCATCAAGTTGCCTGGCAACTTGATGCCCACGGAGACAAATCAGACATGCCCGCGTACGGCGACGGCCGTCCCCACCAGCTCGTGGCCCTGCCCTTCGAGGACCGGCCAACGTCCGGTAAACCGGTCCACGCGGGTGCCGGCCACCACGGGGCCGGGCACACGCAGCGCGGCGGTGAACATGCCGCTGTCCGGGTCGGGCGCGACGGCGCAGTCCAGGAAGCCGAGCCAGCGCCCGGTCAGCGGGAACCACGCTTTGTAGACGCTTTCCTTGGCGCTGAACAGGACGCGCTCCCAGGCCACTTGGGGGTGGCTGCGGGCCAGCCGGGCCAGGTGGCGCCGCTCGTCGGGCAGCGCCACCCCGCCGATCACCCCGGCGGGCAGCGAGGCGTGCGGTTCGGCGTCGATGCCGAGGGAGGCGAGGACGTCGTCCCGGGCCACGGCGGCGGCGCGGTAGCCCTGGCAGTGGGTCATGCTGCCGACGATGCCGTCGGGCCAGGACGGGGCGTGCCGCGCCCAGGCCTCGACTCCCCCGCGGGGCAGGACCAGCACCGGGGCCACTCGGAGGCGGGCCAGCGCGGTGCGCGCGCACATCCGGACCGTGGCGAACTCGCGCCGGCGTTCGTCGGACGTGGCCAGGGCGATGAGCGCGCGCTCCTCGGGGAAGAGGTCGACGACCGGGGGTCCTCGAAGACCTCGGCGAGCTCGGCCTGCGGGGGCAGCAGCCCGGCGAGCAGCGCGGGCCGTGCCGGGGTCACCGGGGAGTGCAGGCCACCGCGCGCGCCCGGGGTCGCCCGGCGAGGTCTGGATCGAGGAGCGTCGGGGTGTCGTCGACGCGCCCCATGAGGCGGCCGAGCAGCGGGCCGGTCATGACTGTCGTGACGACGGCCATGACGACGAACAGCGAGTAGAGCCGCTCGTCGAGGAGCCCAGCCTCCAGGCCGACGCCGAGCGCGACGAGTTCGGTGAGCCCGCGGGTGTTCATCAGGCTGGCCAGGACCGCGGAGCCGCGGGCCGGGAGCCCCTGGGAGCGGGCGCCCAGCCAGGTGCCGGCGAACTTCCCGGTGACGGCCACGACCATGATCCAGCCGAGCTGGACGAGGCCGTCGCCGCCGATGCCGGACAGGTCCACCTTCAGGCCGGCGACGATGAAGTAGACCGGCAGCAGCAGCGCAGTCGTGTGCTCCGTGCGCCGCAGCAGGCCCTCGTGGGCGGGCTGGTGCAGCCGGGGCATGGCCAGCCCGAAGAGGAACGCGCCGATCACGAAGTGCAGTCCGAGCAGCTGGGTCACGGCCGCCGAGCCGAGGGCGCCGGTGACGACGACGGTGACATCGCCGGCCGGCAGGGGCCCGTCGGTCCCCCGCCGGGTCAGGAACCGGGCCAGCAGGGGTCGTACGCCCAGGACGAGCGCGAGGGCGTACGGGACGACCAGCAGCACCTTCCAGGGGTGCGCCCCGCTCGCGCCGGCCAGGGCCTGGAGGCCGGCCAGCGTCGTCCACGCGGCGAGGTCGCAGAACGCCGCCGCGGACAGGGCGACGGCGCCGAGCCAGGTGCCGTTCATGCCGCGGTCGGCGAGGATGCGGGCGAGGACCGGGAAGGCCGTCACCGACACCGCGACCCCGATGAACAGGACGAAGGCGAGGCGGTCGGCGGGGGCGTAGGAGCGCAGCAGATACATCCCGAGCAGGATGCCGAGCGCGAAGGGCACCAGGGTCGAGCCGATGACGGTGGCCCCGGTGACCCGGCCTGAGCCGCGCAGCCGGGCGAAGTCGAACTCCAGGCCTATGACGAACATGAACAGCACCAGGCCGAGGTTGGCCACGGCGCCGAGGTACGGCCGTATCTCCGTCGGGAAGAGCGTGTCCGCCACGGCTCCGTCCAGGAGGGTCGGGCCCAGCAGCACTCCCACCGCGATCTCCCCGATGACCGACGGCTGGCCGAGCCGGCGGGCGATCCGCCCGGCGAGCCAGGCCACTGCGATGATCAGGGCGATGTCGGCGAGGAGCACCGCTGTCTGGAA
Source organism: Streptomyces sp. NPDC003032 (assembly GCF_053591415.1). NCBI lineage: Bacteria > Bacillati > Actinomycetota > Actinomycetes > Kitasatosporales > Streptomycetaceae > Streptomyces > Streptomyces sp. NPDC003032. The sequence continues at coordinate 15,163 of NZ_JBSFTT010000027.1, forward strand.
CTCCGTCATGTCCGGCCCCCGGCTCCGGCGGCCCCCGCGACGACCCGCAGCCGGGGCAGCAGCTCCTGCTCGGCCTGCTGGAGTCCGAGGCAGGCCTCGGCGGTCCACTGGGCGTCGACGGTGCCCGTCACCTGGGCGAGGAGCAGCTGGTTCATCATCTCGGCGGCGCCCCGCACGATCCGGTCGAGGAGCTCGTCCACGGCCGAGTCTCCGAACGCGTGCCGCACGTACTCCCTAAGGCCGATGCGCGAGCCCTGGTAGAGGGAGAACGCGCCGTGCAAGGAGGCGATGACGCGCTCCGGCGCTATCCAGCGGCAGGAGATGAGGTCCGCGACCCGGGCCAGCAGCACGTGGCTGTCCTGATACCGGTCGAGGAGAGTGGCGAAGGCCTCGCGGGTGCCCTGCTCGGCCTGCGCCGGGTCGAGGTCCTTGGTGGTGTAGTAGCGGACGCGGCGCCGTTCGTTGTTGTCGAAGGCGGCCGCGATCACGTCCTCGGGGTAGATGTACGAGCACAGCAGGCTCGCCGGGTTGTCGTCCACGACGTGCCACTGGCCGGTGTCCGCGTCGTACCCGGTGAGCACGATCGAGTGGACCAGGTGCTTGGTGCGGTACTCGGGGCAGTGCGGCCAGTAGAAGACGTCGCCGACGAGGATGGCGTAGCCCTCTTGGGCGACGACGTCGAGGAGCAGGCCGCGGGCGTTGGCGTAGGAGTCGAACTCCGTCTCCTCCTTGACGATGCCGATGCGGGCGAGGTCGTCCGGGTCGAGGATGCCGCTCTCGAAGTCGTACTTTGGGCGCTGTTCCCTGATGACCTGCCGCAGGATCTCGTCGGTGCTGACCAGGCAGCGGAAGTGCAACTGGTGTACGGGACGCCCGCGTTCGGCGAGCATCACTAGGGATTCGCGCTCGTAGCAGTTCAGGAACAGCCTGCTGTACAGCGTTCTGTCGTAGGGGTAGGGAATGTCTTTCATCAACCGTCCCCTTCGGGGTGGGCGCTAGAGAAGGCGCGTCATGAACGCGCTGTTGGGGTCTTCCTGGTAATCCGCAAAGGGAGCGCAGTAGGTGAAGTCGAACTTCTCGTAGAGCGCGCGGGCGGGGGTGAAGAACTCGGTCGCGCCGGTCTCCAGGCTGAGTCGGCGGTACCCCATGCCGCGGGCCTCGGAGATGATGTGGGCCAGCAGCTTCGAGGCCACGCCAGTGCGCTTGCGGGTGGGTTCGGTGCGCATCGACTTGATCTCGGCGTGGCCCTCCTCGATGCGCTTGACGGCACCGCAGCCGACCAGGGTGTCGCCGTCGTAGGCGGTCCAGAAGGTGACTTCGGGCACCCGCAGTCCGTCGAGGTCGAGGGCGTGCTTGCTTTCCAGCGGCGTGATGGCCCGCATCTCCTGGACATGCGCTTCGAGGAACTCGGCGATGTCGCGCCCGGAGAGGTCGTCCACTGAGATCTTCATGCATCTCACCTTTGCTGTGTTCGTCTGCTTGTTGTTCCGCCGGCTCAGGCTCCTGCGAGCAGCCCGCAGGCGAAGAAGCCGGGGGCCGAGGACAGGGCCAGGTACGTCTCGTCCGGGCGGATCCCGACCTGGTCGTGGTAGTCGGCCAGGTTGATCATCCAGTCGGAGTTGCCGCAGTGGCCATAGTTCCCCAGCGGTTCGGTGAAGTGCAGCTGCTCCCGGCCGATTCCGGCGATGGTGGCGTTGAACAGCGCCACCGGCCGGTAGAGGTTGGTCGGGAAGACCTTGGTGACCTCGGCGGGTGTGAGGTCGCGCTGCCCCAGGGCCGCCGCGAGGGAGGACTGCGCCACCTGCTGCCGTGACACGAACGAGTCCCGGCCGAGCAGGCCCGCGTGGTCGACGCCAACGGCGGCCGACAGCAGGCGCACCAGACCCTCGTCGCGGGTGATCAGGCAGCTGGCCACGGCGTCGCTGAACAGGGCGAACGACCTGACCCGGTCGGCGTCGTCGGGCGTGAAGTCGAGCGAGACGAGGACGACGGTGCGTACGCCGTCCTCGGCCAGCAGGTCCCGGGCGTGCCGCAGGGCGGCGAGCGAGCTGCAGCACTGCTGGAAGGAGAACATCACCGGTACGCAGTGGACCAGGCCGAGGGAGCTGAGCACATGGGCGGCGAAGTCGGGCCGCAGCAAGGCGAGCCGGGCGTCGCTGGTGGCGAAGACGATTCGGTCGACGTCCGCGGGCCGGACGGATCCGTCCCGCAGGGTGGTACGCACCGTCTCGATCACGTAGTCCTCGACGGGGCCGGAGAATCTGCGGAAGTTCCGGCAGCCCATGGCGGCGAACTCGGCGTCCGGCGACTGCTCGCGCCACAGCCGGTCGAACTCCGGTATGTCCTCCGGCTTGCGTTCCACCGCACCGAAGGTGCACGCGAAGGAGCCGAGGCCGATGTGCTGGTGGTCAGTCACTGTCTCCCGTTTCCGTCGGCCCGGACCCGGCGGCCGAGGGGCCGCCGGGTCCGGGAGCGCGATGCCACGAGCCTCACTTCGCCGCGGCGAGAGCGCTATCGTCTATCTCGCGGACGACGGAGACGATGCCCTCGACGTCACCCAGCCTGGACACCCACTCGGGCCGGAGCTGAACGCTGTCGTTCGCCTTCTCCTTGATGTAGTTCACGAGGACGAGAATGATGTTCAGGGAGCTGATGCCCAGCTCCTCCCGGGTGGTGGCCCGTTCGACGTCCTCGCGCGTGATGCCCTGCGTCATCGGCTGGGTCTGCAGGAAGTCCGCGAACTTGATGCGGTAGTCGTCAGCGCTCATCGGTCTCGACCTTCTTGAAGGGGACGCCGTTCAGGTTCTTGTCGTGGATCCGGTTGTGGCCGTACTTGTCCTCGCCGGAGACCAGAACGCTGCCGTGGTAGTCGAGGCTGATGGTGTCGCCGAACTCGCTCAGGCTGTCGACGTTCTCGTAGACCTTCACCGACGGCGCGACATAGCGGGAGGCGTAGCCGAGGCGGGTGGTGTCGCTGACGTTGGGCAGGGAGCCGTGGATGCACTTGGCCAGGAAGATGACGAACTGGCCCGGCTTCATCTCCATCTCGAAGACATCTTCCTGGTCCGGGTTCCAGTCCTTGTCGAGCTGGAGCTCGGAGTAGTCGTAGCCGAAGAAGTCGTGGGACTTGCTCTCCACGTCGTAGGTGAGCGGCTTGGACTCGTCGTAGTACCACTTCTTGTGGCTGCCGGGAATGTAGCGCAGGCAGCCGTTCTCCTTGCCGGCCGGGGAGAACGCGGTCCACACGGTGAGTTCCTGGGTGTACATCTCGCCCTCCTCCGTGTACTTCAGGGAGGGGGTCGCGTCCGTGGTGGTATCGCCGACCACGAACGTCTCGACCTGGTGCCAGCCGGTGCCGGCGTCGCCCGGCGCCTTCTTGAAGATGTTGGACTTCCAGCACAGGATGTCGTCGCCGATGAGGCTGCGCAGCTTGTGCACGATCTCGGGCCGGCTGATGTGCTCGGACAGCGTGTTGCAGTCCAGGTGGCGGTCGTAGTTGATGACCGTCGAGTTGTGCGGCTTGTTCTGCGAGGTGACCATCTCGATCATGGCCTGGTTCCACAGCAGTGGAGCCTCGTCCTCGGAGTAGAGGTCGAACGGACCGACGAAGCCGTTCTCCTGGAAGAACTCGATCTGTTCGTCGGTGAGGCCGAGGAACTGGGTCTCGGTCGCGCTTTCAGACACGTCGCTGCCCTTCTGTAACCGGGATAAGGAGTGAAGCGGGGGTGGAGCGGGGGGCGCAGGGGGTCACGCGGCGGACTTCAGCTTGTTCTTGCCGAGCAGCCGGGCCGCGTTCCCGTGGAAGAAGAGGTCCCGGTCGGCGGCGGTCATCGACTCGGGGAAGGCCCCTTCCTTCTCCAGCTTCTCGACCAGGCTCAGCTGGCGTCCCTGGAGCCGGAACACCGGCCAGTCGGTGCCGAAGAGGATCTTGTGGTTGATGCCGCGGCGGAACAGCGTGTTGAGCGCCGTGGTCCCGAAGGCTTCGTAACCGCTGACGTCCACATAGATGTTGGGGCGGTTGTTGCACAGCATCGCGACCTCGTCCGGGTAGTGGACGCTGCCGTGGGCCAGGACGAAGTCGATTCCGGGGAAGTCCTTGGCGGCCTTGTCGACGTAGATCGGCTGGGCGATCTCGAAGTCGAGGACCGGCGAGGTGGCCCCGATGTGCGACAGCACGGGGAGGGAGTACTGCGCGCAGATCTCGTAGTACGGGTACAGCAGGTCGTCCGAGAGCTTGTAGCCGCACGGCGGGTACAGCTTCATGCCGTCGAACTTGTAGTCGACGACGGCCTTCTCGAACAGCGCGAGTCCGTCGTCGCCCCAGCGCGGGTCGACGCCCACCAGCACCCGGAACCGGCCGGGGTGGCGGTCCACTACGGCCTTGTGGTGGTCGACGAGCTCCTCGATGGTGTGGGTGCTGTCCTTGAGCGCGTAGGTGAAGTCGGGCAGCAGTAGGACGGACTCGGAGATTCCGGCCTCGTCCATCTGCTTGACGAGCTCGTCGCAGAGCGGGTCGGTCAGCGTGCCCGCGTGCATGCGCGCGACCTTCTCCCGGGAGACGGGCAGACCCTTGCTGGCCAGCGCCACCGTCATGTTGTCGACCACGCCGTCGTTGAACGACCTGGGAAAACACATCTCGGAGGCGATGTGGGCATGGAAGTCGATGATCGTCTGTGTGTCGTTCATGCCGGGCGCCTCTCAGCCCTGCCGGACGATGTCGATGATGTCCGACACGAATTCGGCGGCGACGAACCTGTCGACCTGGCCGAAGGCGTCGATGCCGGTCTTCTCCTCCAGGACGAAGACGATGCTCATCAGCGCGAGGGAGTCGACTCCCAGATCACCTCTCAGGCTCATGTCGGGGCGGATTCCGCCCTTGGTCGCTTTCTTCGGGATGACGCTCGCGATGATCTGGCAGATCTCTTCGTCGCTCACTTGACTCGTGTTCAACGTCCCACTCCGGTCCGTTCGGCGAAGACCCTTCGCATGACCGCGCTTCGGTCGATCTTGAAATTTCTCGTCAGCAGGCCTTCCTCGACCGTCAGTTCGGCCGCGGGCCGGAAGACGGTCTCCGAAATCCTGAATGCGGATTCCCGCTTCTTGTTCGTCTCGTCCAGGTACGCCTCGACCGGCGCCACCTGCTCGGCGGACCGCTCGTCGTCGAGCCAAACCACGCAGGTCAGCAGCCCGCTGCCGTCCGGCGAGGTGACCATCGCGCGGGCGCCGGGGCAGGCCTTCTCCAGGCCCAGTTCGAGCTCCTCGGGGTTGATCTTGACCCCGCTGCGCGTGATGATCACGTTCTTCTTGCGGCCCTTGAGCCGCAGGAAGCCCGCCCGGTCGAACGCGCCGAGGTCGCCGGTGGCGATCCGGTCGTCGCCGAGGAAGACCGCGTCCTGCGTCTCCACTCCCTCGAAGACATAGCCGAGGCACTGGGGGTACCGGGTGCGGACGGTGACCTCGCCGTCGTCGGCGATGTCCACGTCGATCCGGTCCACCGGGCGCCCGGCGCTGCCGGTGCGGTGCCGCTCCGGCAGGTTGAAGGCGATCCAGCCGATCTCGGTGCTCCCGTAGACCTCGAAGAGCGGTGCGCCGAGCCGCTGGAACAGCCGCACCGTGCGCGGCGGCACCGGAGCGGATCCGGTGAGCATCAGCCGCACCCGCGAGCCGTACATGTCCAGCCACTTCCGCCCCAGCCGCGCCCGCAGCCCACGGCTCAGCCGACCGGGGGCGAGCGTGTGCAGGGCCGTGGCGAGGAGATACGGCAGCCTCTCGCGCAGGCCGGCGGAGCCGACCCGGTTAGCGGCGATCTCGAAGAAAGAGGGCGGGCCGAGGACGATCGTCGGCTCGAACTCCCTGAGCTTCTGGAACATGCGCTCGGGCGCGACGACCGTCACGTCGGTGCCGTACCGGACGGCCGTGTACAGCAGGTACCGCTGCTGGAAGTTGGAGAACGGCATGACGATCAGCAGGTCGTCGTTCGCGGTGAGCCGCCAGGCCTCCGCGGAGGTGCGCATGGTGTTCTCCACCCCCTTCGCGGACATCAGGAGGCCCTTCTTGCTGCCCGAGGTCCCCGACGAGAAGGCGACGGTGAAGATGTCCCCGGACAGCGGCTGCCGACCGCCGTCCGGGACGCTCCTTCTGACGAGCTTCAGCGGGCGCTCCCCGAGGACCGCGACGCCGTCCGGCAGGCCGGAGTCCGACGCGAGCGGCTGTGTCGAGAGCACCGCTGAGAGCCCGTACTTCCCCGCGAGTTCGTCCACCGCCGCGGCGCCGGTCCGCTGTTCGAGCGGCAGCGCCACCGGGATGCTGCCCAGGCCCAGGAGGGCCAGGTCGGCGAGGACCCACTCGTAGGAGTTCGGTCCGGCGATCCCCACCAGGTCACCGGGCTCGATTCCGGATTCCCGCAACTCGGCCATGAGTTCCAGGACGTCTTCGTGGATCTGCGGGAAATTCTTGGTGACCAGTTTTCCGGCGACGGACATGAATCGCATCCGGCGTTTGGGATGCTCCGTCAGGCTCTGGTACAGATCATTGATCGACGACGACACGAGGCTTATCCCCAGCCGGTGTCGCCGGCCGGGGCAGTCGTCGCACTCACGGCGGTTTCCTGCTGCCGGGTCGCGGAAACTTCCGCGCTGCCCAGGACGGCCATGATGATCGCGATTCCCGCAACAGTCGCCTTGCCGAAGCGATTCACTTTCCAGCCCCTCACTCAGTCCGTTCCACACCTTGTCTCGGTTCTCGCGAATCCGCCGCACCCGCTGTGGGCCCCGAACCGATCTGTCATCAAAGTGCCAGGACAGCGGGCCGGATGGTGGAGAAAAGGCGGAGCATCAAGCTGCATGGCAACTTGATGTCCGACAGGAGAAAAAGGGCATACATCGCAAGCGACGGATCATTCGGGCTGCGGAGCAGGGGCGAAGGGACTTGCGGTGACGCGACGACACTGGCGCGTGGCCGGGGGGTCACTTGGACCGCTCCTGGAGGGCCAGCAAATAGCCGGCCTGGAAGCGGCTCTCGGCCTCGAGAGCCGCCATGATCTCGGCGACATGGCGTCGGCAGGTGCGGACGGACATGCCCAGCCGACGGGCCACGGTCGCGTCCGTCATACCGGCCGCGAGTAGCCGGACGATGGCGTCCTTGAGATCCTCTATGATCTCCGGCTTGGTGTCCGCCTCGACCTCGAAAGGCTCGGCCGTCAGCCACAGCCGCTCATAGGTCTCGACCATGAACGCCACGACGTACGGGTTGCGGATCACCACGGCGCCGTTGGGGTCGCCCGGGGTCGCGAACACCGCGCACTCCCGGTCGAAGATCAGGAACCGCATGAACTTGTCGTCCAGCGTGCGCACTTGGGCACCGAGACGGGTCACCTGCTCCACGTAGGAGTGGGTACCTCGGCTGGAGCGGGCGGTGTGCTGGTAAAGGATCCGCATCTCGACGCCCCGGCTGAGGGTGTCGTAGTCCCTCGGTGCGGCCTCCACCAGCACGTCCTCGCGGCGGCCGCCGCCCGGCTGCGCCGTGAGGATCTCCCGGCGGGCCTTGGCCGACAGATCGGCGATCGCCGCGCGCACGTCGGGGAGGCTGTCGATGAGCTCGATCTGTTTTCGGTTCTCGTGCGCCAGCAGGCTGGCGTCGAAGACCGGCGAGAACGACACCAGCCGCCGTCTGATCTCCTCGACCCGGGCGCGCCGTGTGTGCAGCTCCGACTCCAGAGGAAGCAGCACGCGGGTGGTCGCCTCGTCGGGCGACACCGCGACGAAACCGCGCCCCGGGCGGTTCACCAGCAGTCCCAGCGCTGTCAGTTCGGCCAGCGCCTCGCGGAATTCCCCCTTTTGTACATCCAGTTGAGCCGACGCCGCCTCCACGTCGAGCGCCGCCCCGTCGCACCGGGTCGCATCGAGCATGGATCCGTACACGCGCCGCAGAAGTCCACCGTCCAGGAACTCCCCCGGAACGTCCCTGTGTGTCTTCACTTTTCACCTTCTCGTCCCCGTGGCAACTTGCTGCGTTGCAGCAACCGGCCCCGGGACGGTAAAGGTGGGAAGGGGATCTTGTTAAGGTGCAGTCCGAGTGGTGGACACGCCCGGCGTTCATCCCCCCGCTCGACACCACCATTCTTTGCGTGTTCAGGGCGATTCGCCAGAGTTCAACCCTGTCCGATTCTGGTCGTGTCCCATAACCGAAATCTCATTCACGATAGCCGTGGACAGCTCTGCGGGCCCGCCCGAAGCGTGCTTGAATCGGCTGCTCACGGGCCTAGGTGTCGCATGGGGTCGTATTGGGGGTGCACAGCCGTGCCTGATGTCCGTAGGAGCCACGCCGAGGAGTTGTACGCCCGGATCGCCGGGGACCCGCTCTGGCGGCCCGAGCAGGTGTGCCGCGAACTGGACTGGTCCGGCGAGGAGTTCGCCACCGCGGTCGGGGAACTGGCGAAGCTGAGCCTGCTCGTCGAGTCCCGGACGGCGCCCAGTGGCTGGACGGTGCTGACCCCCGAGTCGGCAGTCCACACCCTGGTCGACCAGGCGATGCACTCCTCGCTGTCCGTCCTCGACGAGGTGGTAGACATGCGCCGCTCCGTCGAGAGCCTGGTCACCACTTTCCAGCCAATCCACTGCCGCAGCGTCACCGAGCCGCAGCTGGACATCCTGCTCGGCGAGGCGGAGGTTACTGCGGCACTGGAGAACGCCACCCGCCACGCCCGCTACCGCGTGCTGTCCATGCACCCCGGCAGGCCGCTGCCGGCGCCAGCGCTGCACAGCGGGCTGGAGCGGGACACGGCCATGCTGGAGCGCGGCATCGAGATCCGCACCATCCACCTCGCTGCCGCGGCGGCCATGCCCCATGTCTCGGACTACCTGCGCCGTCTGGGCGAGCTCGGCGGGCAGGTGCGCACCGCCCATGTGCTGCCCATGCGGCTGATCGTCATCGACCACACGCTCGCCTTCGTCGCCCTCCCCCGGTCGCTCAGGGCGCCCGACGGCACGGTGGCGTCCGTACGGGTCCGCGGCGAAGTGCTGGTCGGGATCCTCGAGGACATCTTCGACCACTGCTGGGGCGGCGGCACCCCCCCGGTGCCGCGAATGGCGGGCGCCGGTCCCCGGGAGAAGGAGTCCGACAAGCCCGGGCTCACTGAGCGCCACCGGCAGATCCTCCAGTTGCTCTCCGGCGGGCTGACCGACGAGGCGATCAGCCGCAAACTCGGGGTCTCCGAACGCACGGTGGGCCGCCAGGTCGCCGAACTGATCAGCAGGCTCGGCGCGGAGAGCCGCTTCCAAGCCGGGGTCAACGCCGCCCGGCTGGGCTGGCTGGGGCCCTGAGCCGGACGGCGTACCGGAGTTCAGCGGATGACGTGGCGGAGCACGTTGTCCAGGTGGCGGCACAGGTATTTCATGAACGGAGCACCTTCGGTGCCCACGTCGTTGGAGTTGGACGCGTGGCGCTGCGCCTGGTGCATGTAACGCGCCGCGCACCCCATGTGGAGCCGGCGGAAGGCATGCGTGGCCTCGATGCACTCGTCGTACGCCGCCACCGCCTCCTGGGGGCGCTCGCGCAGCAGCATCCCGCGCAGGTCGGCCCGGGGCCCGACGTGTTCGATGAACGCCCGGTGGGCGGGCGGGATGTAGTCCCGCAGGGAGAGCATGTGATCGGCGAGTGGGTCCGCCTCGTCGCTGATACCGAAGACCGTGTCCAGGAACGGAATGATCGCGCTCTGCAAGCCGGTCTCCCCGCTAAAGGACTGCGGCCGCCCGCCGAAGGCGGTCACACCCTCGTAGTGGATGCCCTCGGGGAAGGCCGGGTTGTTCTTCCAGCCGAAGAGGAACCGCCGCACCCGGTGGTAATAGACGTACGAGTCGCAGCGCTCGGGCATGCGGGCCAGCACCGCCTGCATCGCCGCGAGGCCCGCCGCGACTCCCCGCAGCTCCTCGGCCAGCGCATCGGCGTCGCCGCCGAGGACAGCGTCCTGGGCGCGAACGGCGGCCTGGAGGGCGGGGGCGGCGGCCGCCTCGATCGCGATGTGCACCATGACGAACCAGTCGTCGTCCATGCCGCCCAGGAAGTCCTGGAGCCGGGCGATGTTACCCAGCTCGACGGGCCGGCTGTCGTCCAGACGCCACCAGTTGTGCAGTTGCTGCGTCGCATACGACAGGATCGGCGGGCGGCCGAGGCGGGCGGCCACCGCCGCCCAGGGCACGGCGATGTTCGCGGGCACCGAGTCGACAGGTGGCTCTGTGTCGTTGATCCACGCGTGCCCGAAGTACGATAGCAGCAGCATGGCCCGTTCCAGCTCGGCGCCATCCCGCAGCGCGGCCGTGTCGAACTGGGGGACGTCCCGCAGGAGCGTGCGGGCGCGGCCGCTCACAAGGTACTTGTGCAACTGGGCAGCGATCTCGTCCCATTCGGCGTAGCTGCCGGACAGCTGGCGCAGCGGGTCGGTGCCGGGCAGGAACCCGTTGACCGGGTCGACCTCGAAGTCCTGGAGGGAGATATGGGTGAGAGTCGGGCCTGTGAGGCTCTCGGTCATCGGGCCTTCCCGTGCTGGTTCGGTGAATCGGTCGAAGTGCGCTTGACCGCTGGCCAGCGCGTACTGCGTGCTGTGCTCCGGGATAGGCCAGCCGCGGGCCGAGGGCCCCTCGGCAAGAGGCACTCCCGCGCCGTGCAGTTCCGGGGATCCGCTCGGCGACGGACGCGATCAGCTCACGCTGGGCCCAGGCGAAGCCGGTGTCGACCAGTGTGTCGTGCTCCGGTACGACGAGGGTGTCTGGGCCGATGAAGTCGAAGGCAGCTCCAGGGTCGCGGGCCACTCGAGGGGAGAAGGAGTCTGGCCCCCAGACCGGCTCGCTGGCCTCCTCGATCAGGTCACCAGCCACGACGACATCGATGTCCGGCACCATTACCCACAAGTCTCCGGCCGTGTAGGCCCGCCCGGCCCAGCGCAGTTCGACGGGTGCGGCCGCCGACGTCGATCACGGACCGCAGGTCGACCAGATGGGTGAGCTGTGTGAGGCCGTCGACTTTGGCCTGCCACTCGGGCCCCTGGAGATCTCCAGGAACAAAGGAGCGGCCGCGTCGTCGAGGGCAGAGCGTCGACCCGGGCGGCTTCACGGCTCGTGGGCTCGTGGGCTCGTCCGTCTAGGAGGCCCTGGGGCCGGCAGCGGTCTCGTCGACGGGCAGGTTGGAGATCACCACGCCGTTGTGGGGTGCACCGACGAAACTCTGTGACCAGGGGTGATGTACCCCTGCGTGGCGAACGTTTCCGACGCTGTCCGAGATCATTTCCCGCCATACGCGATGGTTCACGCCGTCGAGCCGCGCCGCCTCGCGACGAACTCGTCGTGTCGCACTGACGTTTCATCAATGCCCCTCGTAGGGGCGGCCGGTCAGGCGGAAGGTGTTGAGCCGTGGCCCGTAGGACAGCGGAATTTTGTGGGCGAGCAGTGACAGCCTTTCCAGTTGCTGTTCGAGCGGGGTATCGGGGGCGAACTCGAGGATCTCTTCGGCCATGTCCTTGAGCTGGGCGCTCTCGGCACCGGTCAGCTCCAGGAAGGGATCTCCGTCGGCCTGCCGAGTCGGCAGCTCAGTAGCTGTGGGCAGTTCGAACGCATGTGACACCGGAAACGTTCCTCTTCACATTTCGAGTGTGGGGGCGACGCACTGTCGACAGGACACATCCCCTGGTCCCATCTGCGCGGCGACACGCTCGATTCTTTACGGCCGTCAGAGCCATCACCATGCCTGCCCGGCGTCGGAAAGTGGTCATGTCCGAAATCAGACAAGGAAAGCAGTCGGGGCATCACCTCCCCCGAGCACGCACGGGCCCGAGCGTTGTTCCATTGTGTCCGACTTCGTAGTAGTTGATCAGATGCCGTAGGCGGCGGAGGCGTCGTTGTGGTTGAGGAGATCGCGGCGGGCGTGGGCGATGTTGGCTCGTCCGGCCAGGCGGAACGTACTGGGGCCCCAGGTCACGGAAGCTGGCCAGGGCTCGGGGTGCGGTGCTGGCCCTGACCTGGAGGTTGTCCTCGTAGAAGGTGACGTGCCGCACCCAGTGGATCTTGTTTTCGATGGACCAGTGGGCCCTCGTAGTGTTTGAAGTGATAGGGGCCGACGAGGTGGGCGGGCAGGCTGGTGACGCCGAAGACGATCTCCCTCCCGGTCCAGGTGCCGTCAAGGCCGCCGGAGTCACGGCGCAGGCGGAAGACCTGTCCCGCGCCGGGGAAGAGGGCGTCGTCGGCTGTGGCGGTGCGGATCGTGCGGCGCTCGGTGCGCCCGTGCCCACGTTCGTCCTCAGCCATGGCGGTCTCGGTCCACTCGGCGTCGGTGCCGGGCCAGTAGGGCCTGGGCAGCTTCGCGGGCCAGCGGCTGGTTCCCCTTCAGGATCAGGACGTAGTGTGCGTCGAGCTGCTCCGTGATCAGGGCGGCGGTCTTCTTCGTGGTGTGCAGCGCGTCCATGGTGAACGCGCCCTCGCCGCCCTTGTCCGGAACCTGGGTCTGGCCGAGGACCGCGCCGCGGGGGTGGTCGACCGCCCCGACCAGGAAGACCCTGCCCGTCTCGGTGCGGGCACCGGTCAGGGCCTTGCCGTCGAGAGCGGCGGAGGGCAGCAGCCCGGCCGGGGTCGGGTGTTCGGCGGCCCGCTGGTGGCGCAGCGCTGTTCGCGCTCGGCCAGCCCCGGGGTGCGTGGGATCTCGGGCGCCATTGTCGTACCGGCCGCCACTTCGATGACGTATGCACAGGTCGCCACGTCCAGGGCGTCGGCGTCCAGGTCGGCGAGCACGCGGCGGAAGGTGTGTTCGCTGGGTACGAGGTACTGGCCGGTCAGCGGGTCGTACTGGGCGCCGATGCGTGCCAGTTTGGCCTGCGGGGCGCGGGGGCCCATTGCCAGATCGCGGTCATGGAGTCGCTGCCGACCACCAGCGCCGCGCACGGGCTCACCGGGCGGGGCGAGACGGCCGGGCCGAGCTGCCGGACTTCGACGACCTCGCGCCAGCGCGGCTTGGCCCCAGGGGCACACCACACTCCATGAGCGCGGCGTCACACCCGTCCGATGACGTTGGGCTGTCATGACCGGGGGCTGATGACGCGGGAGAGGCGACGGCTCCTCTACCCGATGACGCACGCTGCTGGGAGCGGTGCTGCCCCCACTTGGGCGCGCAACGCGCCCAGGCGGGCATATAGCCCTTCACCGATGTGGATGCAGATGATTCAGCCCGGTATTTCCGCCCGGCATCATGCTGCATGGCAGCATGATGCTTCCTCACCCAGACCAGTCACGACAGGGAGTCTGGCAACATGAGGGGCGGTCGACTCCCTTGTCCCGAACCGCGGTTGTACTCGTGGGCAGTGGGCTCGGTGGCTGGAGCACTGCCGTCCGTGCGTGGTGCGCTGGCCTCTGATCGACTCCCGAGCGGCGCGGGCCAGACCTAGCGGGGACCGGAACGGCGGGGGCGAGGCCCGGGCCCGACCGGCTGACACGAGCCCACGCGCCGTCGGGCGCCACGTCGGCAGCCCCATGGCGCGACCGCGCTCCGCCGCGGTCCCGGCCCCGTCGGGCGCGAGCGGTGAGCGGCCCCGGCCCGGACCTTCCAACACTAGCCACCACCGGACCCTTAAGGAGCACAGACCGATGACCATCCGACCCCGCCTCGTCGTCACCGAACGCCAGTCCGAAGGCAACTCGGTGGTGGCCAGCGACGAGCAGCCGGCGTCGATAAGCATCGCTGCGGCCCCTGGGACCGTGTTCTACATGCTCTGGGGCACTGAGGACGGCGGCACCACCGTAGGCACCGACCCCCGTCAGCCGAGGACCTTTCCGTTCCCAGGCGTGGGCGGCACGCGCCTGCTGCTGGCTCGGTACGCGCCGCAGTCGCCCGTCGCCGAGCCCATCGGCGACCCCGAGCGCCTCGTGGCTGGCCGAGGTCGCGGAGAAGCTCCCCGGGCTGACCGACGGGGATGAGCCGGACCACCCTGGTCTGACGGGGCGAAGAACCGGCCTGTTTCATGTCAATCGGTGCCGCGCGCGAGTCCTGAACCGGGCCGGTTCATCTCCAAAAGATCTGTGACACGCACCGGAAGAGGAAGACTGTTGAAGACGTATCTGACGGTGCTGCGCATCGCCGACTACCGCATCCTGTGGGTCGGCGCCCTGGTCAGCCTGATCGGTGACGGCGCGAGCTGGATCGCCATGTCGTGGCTGGCGGTCACGACAGGCGGCACGGGCAGTCTGACGATCCTGGGTCTCTGTTACTCCGGCCCGATCGTCGTCGGCGGGCTGCTGGCTGGGAAAATCGTTGACCGCTTCTCCCGTCGGATGCTGCTGGTGGCCGACAGTATGGTCCGGGGCGTGGTGATGCTGAGCGTCCCCCTGCTCGCCCTGAGCGGCCTTCTCTCGATGTGGCACCTCTACGCGGTGGCTGCCATCTACGGTTTGCTCAAGATCCTACCCATCGGGATCATCCCGACCGTTATCCCGGACCTCGTACCGAAGCGTCACCTCAGTACGGCGATCGCCCTCGAATCCATAGCCACCAACGCGGCGGGGCTGCTCGGCCCGGCGATCGGCGGAGCGCTGATCCCGCTGATCGGGGTGAACTGGGTGCTCGCGGTGGACGCAGCCAGTTACTTCGTCTTCGCGCTGGCCGTACTAGGCATGAAGGCCCGGCTGGACAAGCCCGGCCGCCCCATGGACGGCGGCGGTTCCGGCGCAGGCCGGGGCGCTTGGGCACCGGTAGTGACCTTCCTCCGCGCCGACCGGGTCATGCTGATCATCACCATCGCGTTCACGACCTTCAACATCGCCATGGGCATGCTGATTGTGGCGCAGCCGTGGCTGGCGCACGAACGGCTGCCCGGTGGCGCCACCATGCTGGGCATCCTGGTCGGCGTACTGGCCTGTGCGGAGATGGCCGGATCAATCCTCGCCGGTCTCATCCCGCCCGCCGGGCGCCCCATGTTGAGGATCGGCGTGCTGCAATTGATCTCCGGTGCTGGACTGCTGTTCCTGCTCGGCGCGCATCCGGCACTCGTCCTCGTGGGCCAGGTGGTCTGCGGCATTCCGGCGGCTGTGCTGGTTGTCTCCTCCCAGGCGGTGCGCTACGAGCGCACTCCGGAGGCCCTGCGCGGCCGGACCATGACCCTCATGCGGACGCTTATGCTAAGCGCCCTGCCGGTCGGCTCGGTGATTGCCGGGCCCCTCCTCGGCTCGGGTCAGTACACGGCGATGGTCCTCGTCATGGTGGTACTGGCCGGCGGACCCGGGCTGCTCAGCCTGCTGTTCGTCCGCGACGCCGTGATCAACGCCCGTACCTCCGAACCCCTGGGGACGGCATCGCCGCGCTGAGGACTTCGCCCGGCCCGGCCGTCGGACCGTCCCCATGGCGCCCGAGCCAGAGCGCACCGCCCCTTGACAGATTCCGTTCGACCTGGAAGAGACGACCAGTGGCCGACCTCGCCGATCTCCGCGTACGAGCCGCGCTGGATCTCGACTACGCGAAGGCACGTGAATACGTAGGGCTTCACGAGTACGACGGCCGCCTCCAAGACCTCTCACCCGCCGGGGTGGCGACGGCCCTCCGGGGCCTGGGCCGTGGCCCGCTGCCCGGCGATCCCTTCGATGCCGCGGTGATGGAGATTCACGAGGACGGACTGCGCGCCTGGTTCGAGGAGGCGGAGGTGCACAGGCGCGATCCGCTTCTGCACGTCAGAGCCATGGACGTCGCATGTTACGACCGGGAGTACGCGTCGTCGGAGGAGCGCCGCCGGGCCAAAGAGCTCCACCTTGAGGCGTGGCCAGACGCCGTCGACAACGCCGTCATGTCGCTGGACCGCGTTCCCGCGCCGGTGGCGACCGCGTCGCTGGCAGCCGTACGCGGCTTGCGGGAAGGGGTCGACGATCCCAGGGCCCGTATCGCCGTCGACCGGCTCGCCGCGCACGTCGAAGCGGCCGCCCGTGATGGCGACCCGTCGGCAGCCCTTGGCCCAGGCCTTTTCCTGCGGCTGCTCGGCGCGGGCGAGGGGATCGGCTTCGACATCGCGGAACTGACTGCGACGGCCGAGCGAGAGCGGGCGAGGCTGCGGGCGCTCCTGGAGGAGGCCGTCGGCAGGTACGCCCCGGGCGAGCGGCCCGATCGAGTGGTGCCGGCCTTGTTGCACGACCATCCGTCCACAGCAGAGGGTGTCTTCGCGGAGGCCGCAGCCCTGATCGACGAGGTCACCGCCTTTGCCTTGGACAGAGACCTGATCGGTGCGCCCGGGGGTGTGTGCAAGGTCGGGCCGGCACCGGCTTCGAGGACGTTCGCCCAGGCGATGATGTCGTGGTCGGCGCCTTACGAAGCCGATGCCCCGAGTTGGTACTACGTCGTTCCCCCGGACCCGGACTGGTCCGATGAGCAGGCCGAGGAGTGGCTCGCCGTATTCAGCCGCACCTCGCTGCCGGCGATCACCGTGCACGAGGTCACTCCTGGCCACTACGCGCACGGGCGGGTGCTGCGCGGCCTCACCGGTGACGTGCGGCGGTCCCTGGAGTCCCCCGCGTTCGTCGAGGGATGGGCCCACTACACCGAGGAACTCTTCGCCGAGGAGTGCTTCCGTGACGGTGACCCGCTGTATGTCATCGGCATGGCCGTCGAGGCACTGCTCCGGGTGACCCGGCTGGCCTGTTCGATCGGCCTGCACACGGGTGCCATGCGAGTGGATGAGGCTGCCGCGCGCTTCGAGGCCGACGCGTTCCTCCGGGGAACGGCCGCTCTCGGCGAGGCGCGGCGCGGTACCGTCGACCCGACGTACGGGCGCTACACGCTGGGAAAGCTGGAGATCCAGCGGGTGCGCGGCAGAGCACGGGAACACTGGGGAAGGTGCTACACACACCGGCGGTTCCACGACGCTCTCCTCGCGCTGGGTATGCCGCCCATCGGGCTCCTTGAACGGGCCCTGCTGGGTGATCTCTCCCAATGACACAGGGGACGTGGGTGTCGGGCGCGCGAGGCCGACCGTCGCGGTGCCACCTTGGCGTTCCCTGCAGCGATCTCCTCGTGCTGTGCGGCGAGCCGGGCCAGGGCCTGGGTTGGAAGTCCGCGAGCTCGTCGATCGTCTGTTCCGACTTGGCCAGTCGCTCCCTGAGCTTGGCATTCTCCGCCTTGAGGCGGGTGATCTGGGCTTTGCGGGGGTCGGGGATCTCGCCGGCCTGCTGCAGCACTTGGACCCGTCGTTCGAACTCGGTGCGGAGGTGAGCGTAGGGGCGGGTGCCGTAGAACGCGGTGCGGTCAACGGCGGCTTCGCGGGCGAGGGTCTTGATGTCGCACTTTCCGCCGGGCGGGATCTCGCCTCGGAGGAGCCGGTCCATGGCGGCCCGGATGCGGTTCTCGTTCTCGGTCCGCTGTGCTGCGGAGATTCTCATGCGGATTCCTCGTCCACGGTGTTGGCGATGTCGATCTCGGCGATGACGCGGCGGGCCCGGTCGTAGTCGCCCTGGAGCCTGGTGCGTTCGGTCTTGCGTGAGGTGCCGAGCTGGCCGATGAAGGTCTCGGTGCGGTCGGCGTGCTCGGCCCAGACGGGCCGGTGGCAGGGGTGGTGGGTGGCCTGCGGGCAGCGGGCGGAGTCACACATCCCGATCAGCGGGCGGTCGGCCGTCGGGGTGCCGGCCAGTTTGAGGCAGAGTGCCCGGGAGGGGTCGGTGAACCAGCAGTAGTTCGCGGGCCCGAGGTGCAAGACCTTGGCGCGTTTGGTCAGCAGGTTGAGGACGTCGCGGTCACTGCGCTGTGTCTTGGGTGCCGGAGCTGTTGCCGGGTCGAGCTTTTCGTCGATGCTGGCGAAGAACTCGGTGAGGTTCCGGGCGCCGGGGCCGGCCGGGAGGATGCCCTGCTGGTAGTTGCGGAACTCCTCCAGGACCAGAGCCAGGTTCCGGTCGCTCTCGTGCTTGTTGACCTCGGCCAGCAACTCGGCCTGAGCCCCGCCAGGGTGGGAGGCATACCCTTCTGTAGTGGCCACTGCGATGTGCTTGAGGTGCAGCTTGGAGGCCAGCACGTCGCCCGGACGGTAGGCCATTTCCAAGGCCAATGTGCGACGCAGCCGCCTCAGATTGACCTGTCCATCAGGGATGGGAGCGAGTCCGATGCGGTGCCCTGCCGGGGAGTTGACCCAGTTGCGGAACCACTTGTAGCGGACGGAGAAGGCGAACCGTCCGAAGAGCAGAGCGCCTTCTTGCCGGTCGTCATGGAGATCTTCGGCGAGTGCGACGGCGCGATAGACGGGCTCGATGACGACCCATTCGTCGTCGGTGCCGCCCAGCGGCTGCCCTTTGACGACC
Organism: Streptomyces sp. NPDC003032; assembly: GCF_053591415.1. NCBI lineage: Bacteria > Bacillati > Actinomycetota > Actinomycetes > Kitasatosporales > Streptomycetaceae > Streptomyces > Streptomyces sp. NPDC003032. Next base: position 33,462 of record NZ_JBSFTT010000027.1, read on the forward strand.
TTGCTGGCGAGCCGGTAGCGGGTGAGTCCGGGAACGGGCTCTTCGAGGCGTCGGCAGCCGATACGAAGCTCCATCAACTCGCTCGCGCGCATGCCAGAGGCCGCGGCCAGCACCATCATCGCGGCGGTGCGGACGATGCCGACCAGAGCGACGGCCTGCATGCGGTGCAGCGGCTTCGTCCAGGGCAATACGGACGAGGTGTCCGCCGTGGTGATGTCGGCGGCGTCCCGGGCGAAGACCTCCTTCACCCCGACCGATGCGACCGCGTTCTCCAGCGGGCCGCGTAGGTGGTGCATCCATCGGGCCTCGAACTGGGTGATCCCGGCCTGACGGGCCAGGACTCCTGTGGCCACCGCCAGGAGGGGGTCATCGGCAGACCAGCCGTTCGCGAGCCGGTCGGCGACGTGGTGGTCGGCGAGCATCGGCAGGGGTGTGCACGTATCTCTGTACTCGTTCAGCAGCTCGGTGAACTCGGTCACCGGGGCCACGTGGACGGCCCGGAGCCCCGGTGCTTTGCGGGTGGAGAGCTTGTCGGTTTCCCGGATCTGCCGGGCGAGTTCAACGGCGTGCGGCCCCAGGGACGACATGAGAAACAGGGCGGCAGAGCATCGGCTGCATGACGGCGTAGTCGACGGGTTAGGTCTTGTTCTCGGTCCGGCCGCTGGGCATTTCGGCGATGGCGGAGGCGGTGGCCCCGCCCCAGGGCCGCAGATCGGCCGGGACACGGTCAGCGGTGAACAGCTCGCGGTAGTTGACCAGGTCGACCACGACCTGCGCGGCCCTGCGGCGGGTTCCGGGGCTGTTCTCGCCGACGACTGCGCCGTTCTCGTCGAGTATGTAGCGCCGGTGGGCCATGTAGGCGTCGCAGATACGGGTGTCGATCTGCGCGAAGCCCGGAACCCCCTGTTCGGACAGCCACCGGCAGAATCGTATGAGCTCGTCCAGATGGCCCGCGCAACTGCGCAGGTGCAGGGCGGTGCGATGGGCCCGGGGCAGCGGAGCGACCGCCGGGTGCCGCGGGGCGAGCATGGCCAGGACGAGTTCTTTGCCGACCAGCCGCCGCCGCTCGTCGGTGATCTCGGTGAAGTCGAAGCGGCGGGTGCAAAGGGGAAGTTGGACGGGCAGGCCGATGACGTCGGTGAAGTCCCAGACGTCGTCTTCGAACACCGGACGGAGCGTCCCCTCAGGGAGGGTGAATCCGGCTTCGCGGCAGACGTCGGCGCCGGCGAAGACCACGGACCGGCCGTTGAAGGCGGCAGCAGTGGTAGGGACGGTGGTCACGCGGTCATCTCCTCGGGCCGCAAGGGAAGTTCGCCGTCGTGGTCCTCGATGTGGTGGGATGCCGCGGCGATGACGGCAGGGTCGAAGCGGTCCAGGACCTGCTGGATGCGGGTGGCATAGGGGCCGAAGACGGCCATGAAGTGGGCGGCGGGCATCTGCTGCCACTGCCGGGAGAAGAACGCCTTGAGCCGCAGCAGGTTGCCCGCGTGCCGGGGAGCGAACACGGCCAGCGGGCAGAGCAGGCAGACCCAGGGCCGGGCCGGACAAGGCTTCCCCTTCGGGCCGTGCAGCCCGGACAGCTGGTCCCCGCAGGCGGTGGTGAACACATCGCGCTGTCCGCCCACCAGCTCGGCGATCACGGAATCGTTCAGGTTCAACTCCGCGACCAGGTGCGGATAGCCGTCCGCCAGCGCGGCCGCTTCCTCATCGGTGATCACCGTGGGCGGTTGAGCCCGGCGGAGCACGTCGTGCTGGGCGTCCTCGATGACCGTTTCGACCGAGTGCCGCTGGGCCGGGGTGGTGGCGGTGAGGTAATGATCGCCTTCGACGTCCGGGGTGTGGTTCGGGTCGATCGTGGCCCGTCCGCTGCCCGTCCAGGTGCTTTTGTCCCGCATGGCTTCGTGGGTGGTACGAATCCGTGAACGGTGGATCTTGAGGGGCTGTCCGTCGTTGCCGACGACCGCATGGCGAACAGCCCACCGCTGGACGGCGACCCGGTCGACCTTGCGGACTCGGCGATCGCCGCCGGCCCGGCTCACGCCCACCCAGAGTTTGCGGCGTTCCTCCTCAGTCACGAAGGTGCGCAGCAGTGCGGAGTGCGCGAGCCACTGTTCCAGCAGGCGGACCGCCCGGCGGGGCAGGTTCAGGCTCTCCGCCGCGGTGCGGCGTTTGATGTAGGAGAGCAGGACCGTCGAGTCACCGGCCCAGTCGATGTCCTCGAGAACCAAGTCGGCGATGCCGTCGGGGACGATGCCGGAATAGATGCCGAACAGCAGCCGGTAGGCGATCAGCACGTCCAGGTGCGGGAAGACCGCCCGGATCGCGTCGTGGAAACCACCGCGGTTGTGGACCACCGCCGCCGAGATGTCCAGGTGCCCGCCGAACCCGCTGATGCTGACGGGCCCGACCCGGGCCAGCAGCCAGCGCAGATTGCCCGGCTGCCAGCCGCCTTCTCGAGGATGCCGACCGTCGGCAGCATCGGCGAGGGCCTGGCGGTGGGCGGCGTACGAATCGTCGACCAAGGTCCGGCAGACCTCGGTCAGCCGCTGCCATTCCTCCTCCGGATAGGGCGCCAACACCTGACGGAAGGGCTGGATGTTGAAGTGACGCCCGGCAGCGAGTTCCAGCACTCCATCCGCCAACGTGCCCCCGCTTTGGGCGTAGCCCTCCAGCAGGCTGCGGGTCATGGCCTCCAGCCTGGGCGGGCCGGGCATCCAGAACTCGGCCAGCTGTCCTCGTCGCAGGTGAGCGGCGCCACCGGTGAACCCCTGAGCCGCGAGGGTGCAGACCATGCTCCGCAGGGACTGGACGTAGAAGTTGACGGTGCCCTCCGAGTCCGCAGTGCCGTGCGGATGGATCAAGTCCACGAGACCGATAGCCAGGTCCCGGGCCAGGCGAGGGTTGGGCAGGTCGTCCAGGAGGTAGTCGGCGCGGCTGCCGTCGCTGAACACGCAGGTGAGACCAAGGGGTTCGTCGATCAGCATGGTCGGCATCACAGATCACCGTCCCTGGCCTCGTCGGCGAACTCAGCCGCGGCTTCCCGCTCGGCGGCCGTATCATCGGTCAGTCCGGCAGCGGCTCCGGCTCCCTCGTATGCCTCCCGGTAGATGCGGGTCGTATCCAGGCGGCGTAATGGTGGAGTCGGGTATGGGAACTGCCTGAATGCCTCTGGAACGAGAGGTTCTTTGAGAGGGATCTGACCGCCCCGGAGCGAGCATTCGGCAACCTTGAAGTGGCAGGTCACAGGCCGTCCCGACGTTGGCGAAGGGTCTGTACTTCGCGCGCTGCGGCGTGATCGAATAGGGGATGACATCGTTCTGGAGCGGCAAACAGATACGTCTGCGCGGTATCAAGGCAGACGACTGGACCGCGTTCATGCGCTTCGCCGTGGACGAGGAGCGGATGGGAGACCTGCTGAACCCACCCCGTTCCGCTGAGAACTTCCGTGCCTGGGCGAAAGAACAGGCCGCAGCCAAGTCCGACGGCGATTGCTTCGGGTTAGCGATCGAAGCCGTCGACATGGGAGAAATAGTCGGTGCTGTCGGCACGCACCAGGCTGACCCGCGTGCGGGCTGGTTCGAGTACGGCGTCACGATCGGCGCTGATCATCGACGCAAAGGCTATGCGGCAGAAGCGGTGGTGATGCTGCTGCGTTTCATGTTCGCCGAGCGGCGCTATCACAAGTGCGAAGCGCGGATCTTCGCCCACAATGAGGCATCGCTGACACTTCATCATCGGCTCGGTTTCGTCGAGGAGGGTCGCCTCCGCGATCGCGTGTTCCTTGCTGGCCGACACCATGATCTCGTCATGATGGGCATGCTCGCTGACGAGTTCGCCCAACTGCACTCGATGAGCGGGCCTGCCTGTCCGGCCGACGATCTCTGAGGCCAGGGTGGTCGTGAGGTGGTGCGAGCAGTGTCCCGAGCTGACCGTGCTGGATTGGTCCTCCACGCCTGTCACGACGGTCTCGTCCGTCGGCTGATCTCGGCTGCGTAGGCGGCCCAGTCCCCGGCGGCGGCTCGCTGCCACTTGACGGCGACGGTGATGTCGATGCCGAGGGTGCGGGCGAGGACTGCGGCGGGCAGCTCGGTGGCGAGCTGGAACAGCGCGGTCGAGCGGGTCTCCGCGAGCCGGATGCCGAGTTTGCGGAGCCGTTCGCCCATAGCCCAGGCACTGATCGCGCGGCCGGGCTGGCCTCCAGGGAAGAGCCAGGGCGAGTCTGTCCAGCCGAGGACGGCATGGCTGCGGCGAACCTCGACCTGCTGGAGGGCCAGCTCAGCGACGGGTGCGGGCAGGTCCACCGGGACGGCGCCGAGACGGATGCGGACCGCTCCGTCCGTCTCCTCGATGTGGTCGACGGTGAGCCGGGAGATCGCTGCGGGCCACTGGGCATAGAGGAGCAACAGCAGGCCGGCGAGGCGGTCTTGGGGCTTGAGGGTGTCGTCGTGCAGCAGGCGGCGGGCGGTGGCCCAGCGGGCTTCCTCGTCCATCGGCTGGGAGGGGCCGTTCCATCGCTCGGCCGGGAAGGTGAGATCGCGGGCGATCTTCTGGGAGAGGGCCCATCGCACGAAGTGGCCTGCCTCTTGGCGAAGACGGGCGTCGTCGCTGGTCATCCAGCGTTCGATGTCGGTTTGTCGGCAGGTTGCAAGGGTCAGGTTCTGGTCCTCCAGCCAGTTCAGGAGATAGACGGCCGCCCGCAGATGTTGCCGGGCGACCGTGAGCTGGCTGTGGGTGATGTCCTTGCCGCGGCTGCGTCGGCGAAGCCGACGCAGGAGGTGCCACGTCGCGTATCGGTGCAGGATTTTCCGTCCCTCGGCCGTCGCATGGGAGGTGACGAGGTCCTTCACGTGTCGTTCGAGGCGGACCATCTGCTCGTCCCGTTTCCGCAGGGCGCCGGTGGCGACGAGGACGCTGCGGATGTGTTCGACGACTTTGCCTTCCGGGAGCTCGTCCAGGGCCTCGTGGGTGAGGGGGCGGCGGCCGGAGCCGAGATCGGACAGGACGGTGGAGACGATGCCCTTGGAGAGCCAGCGCATCGCGGTGCCGGCCCGTTCGGTGCTGGCCAGGGCGTCGTGGAGGGACTGCAGCTTCGCGGGCATGGCGCCGGTGCCATCGGCGAGGAGCTCGTGGAGCCGCTGCTGGAGGGTGCAGCGCGGGCACGGTCCGGATGCTCGCAGCCGTTCAGCTTGTCCGCAGGTGGGACAGGGGCGCCAGAGCTCGGCGTCCGGTTTGGTGCAGGGGCCGCAGACGGGGGCGTCGGCGGTGCCGGAGTGGATGCCGCGGAGTCGCCCGCAGACGGTGCAGTGAGCCGGGCGTCTGTCGCAGCCGCCGCAGCGGGGCAGGCCGGTCAGACGGGAGTGGGTGCAAGGTGCGGTGCGTCCGCAGATTGAGCAGACCAGGACTGGCAGGGGGCAACAGGTGGGGCAGAGGGGGCCATCGGCGGTGCGGTTCTGTACTCGTCGACGTCTGTCGCAGCCGATGCAGACTTCGATGTTCGCGGGGTCGGTAACCAGGCAGTTCGGACACAGCGGTCGTCCCTGGGCGTCGCGGATGGCCGGTTCGCGCCGGGCACCACAGCGTACGCATTCTTCGATGCGGGACTTGGCGATGCAGTTGCGGCAGCCCCGCTGCCCATCCAGCGGCTTGTCGATGTGGACAACCCGGTGGCAGCGAGGGCAGGCCGGCCGGACGATCCCGGCGACGCCTGCCTCGTGCAGCAAGTCGATGAACCGCAGGATGGCGCGATGTGGCGCCAGATAGCCCTCTCCGGTCAGCAGACGAGGGTTCTCCTCCAGGGCCCAGACCAGTCGCTGTCGATAGGTGGGACGCTGGGGTGCCGTGCGGCGGAGGGCTTCAGCGATCACGTCGCGGTCGGCGTCCGGGGCGATCGCGGTGATCATCTCGTGGACGACCGTGACTGGATCGCGGTCGTCGTTGTCCGGACACATCTTGCAGCGCGGCAGGCCCTTGCGGTCCCGGAAGCCGACGCGTCGGACGTTGCCGCAGGCGGTGCACTCGGTGGTCTCCTGTCCGCAGACCGAGCAGTACCAGTCCTGGCCCTGGCGTTGGAGGGTTCGCAGCTTCTTGCCGCACTCGACACAGACCGGCGGCGAGATCGCCGAGGCGCCGGCCTTGCGGAGCTCGATGAGCAGATCACCGATGGCCCGGGGCGCCGGGGACTGGCCGTCGGTCAGGACGGCGGGCCGCATCGCCAGGGCTTCCGCCAGGCGCCGTGACTTCGCGCGGCCGCCCGCGACCGCGGCGACCACGGCCCGGATGGTCTCAGCGCCGAGTTCCATCTCGACGTCGGCGACCATGTCTGTGATCAGGCCGATCGGGTCCGAAACGGCGCGGCTGAGATGGTCAGCAGTGGTCACGACCGGTCAACACCCCTGATCCGGGCCTGCTTTGGCCGCAGTCCACCAAGTCCCTCCGAACCGGATGCCGTGCCGCCGCCGACGGCCGCCTTCTTCGGCTTCTTCACGGCCCCGGCCGCCGCGATGGGTTCGATGAGGTCGTCCATGGTGCAGTCGAGGATGTCGAGCAGGGCCATGAGGATCTTCAGGCTCAGTCGCTCCGGTCGCTCGACGACGAGCCGGTAGACCTGGCTCGACGACAGGCTGATGCCGCGTTCGGCGAGCGGAGGGATGAGGTCGGTGGTGGAGAACATCCCGCGGTCCGCCATGACTTTGCGCAGGTGCCAGTGGTAGTCGAGCTTGGCGGCCATCGCCGGATCCCTCCTCGTCAGGCTCCGGCGAACGCCGGGGCCAGTGCCTTGTGCAGGGAAGTGTTCATGAAGTCGTCGCTGACGTGCGTGTAGATGGCCAGGGAGCTGTCGCACTCGTGGCCGACCTGCTGCTGGATGAACCGGCGGTCGACCCCGTCCTCGGTCAGATGCGTGACGTAAGAGTGCCGGATTGAGTGGGGAGTGAGGTCTTTTGGGAGCTTTAGGGCGTCGCGGTATGCCTCGAACCGGTCGTTGATGGAGCCGGGCTGGAGGCGGCCCCCGCGTTCGGTGATCCACAGAGCCGGGTGGTCGGGGAATCCGAAGCGCGGCCGGACGTTCTCGACGTAGTCGGCGACCGACTCGACGGCCCAGTCCATCACCGACAGCACGTTCCGCCGCCGCGGCGGCTGGCCCTTCTTCGCCTTGCCGTAGCGGACGTTGAGCGTGCCGTACCGGCCGAACTGCCTGACCTGCGGATTGCGTCCGAAGTCGACCACGTCGAGCTTGGACGTCTCGGTCCGGCGAAGTCCCCACCCGTAGATGACCTTGAACAGCGTGGCGTCGCGGTAGGCGGCGAGGGCTCCCTTGCGCTTGGCCTTGACGGCGCGTGCGACCTGGTCGTCGGCGTAGTCGAGGAACCGCTGCAGCTCTTCGCGAGTGAATGGCCTCGCTTCCGGGTCGCCTTCGTAATCCTGCAGGTGAGGGAGAGTATTCCACTCGTGGGCGATCGCCACCGGATAGGTGCCGAACGCTTCCTCACACGCCGGGACCCAGCCGTATCGAGCGTCGATGAGGAGCTCGGTGAACAGCCCGACGGTGCCCTGGTAGCTGCGGATCGTGGACGGCGCCAAGTGCTTCTCGCTCGTCAGCGATGCCGACCACTCGTCCAGATGGGCGGGCGTCCATCGCCACGGGTACTCGTTCGTGAACTCCAGGAACCGGCGGATCAGCCGTTCCCTCGGGGCGATCGTCTCGTCCTTCAGCCCTCGCGACTTCTGCTGAGCACGCCAGCCCCGCAGCATCGCGTCGAACATCGCGTCCTCGGGGCGAAGCTGGACCACCCCGGAGACGAGCTCCAGTTGAGCCGACCCGGCCAGGGCCATCTTGCGCTGATGCACCACTCCAGACCATCCCTTCTGGAGGGCAGATCATGCATCAGACGGGATCTATCTGGCAACATGCCTGCTCAGACGGTTAGTTCGTAGTAGCGTTGGAGTTCGTCAGTCCGTCGCCCTGAGCTTGCGACCTGCGACTTCTCGCCCGTCTGATGCAATTCCCGAGGGTTTAGGTAAACCTGCGTCGAGCTGGCCTGGGCATGTCCGAGCAGGTGCTGGGCTTCGTCGACGGCGCCGCCGGCGTCAAGAACGTTGGAGGCAGATCCGTGCCGTAGCTGGGGGGATGAATCTGCCGGGGCAGCCCCGACCGTCGGGACAGCGCCGTCAACGGCTCGTTGATCGCCCCGGTCGCATCGGCGCCCCGAGAGGCGCGTGGAACAGATTCACCAGGACGAAGTCGCAGTCCCGGGCGGAGCGGCAACGGTCCCGCTCGAAGCTGTAGGTGTCATGCGCGAGAACGACCAGTTCGTCGACGGGGACCGCCCGTGAGCGGCGGGACTTCGCCCTCGCTCCGTTGGCGTTGTCCCGGCGCCGCACGTGCAGAGGGGAGACCCGCGCATCGGGCCGCCTACGCCGCATCGGTGTGGTCAGCCGGCGGGTGCTGCGTGTGACCTCCGGCGCGGCCCGCCCCTTGGGGCATGTCGCGGCCCCGTTCGGGTCCTCCGAGTCCAGCCGTACAGCGGTCAGTCGGCCGTCTTCAATGGTGCAGATGGTTGAGCAGCGGGACTTGCGCAGCGTGCAGAACCCTCGCTTCTCTTCGACCACGGCAGCGAACCTGCGAACCTGGCACTCCCGGCGTCGCTTCCCGCGGACGCCACGTAACGGACAGCAGTACCCGCCGATGGTCCTTGATCATGGCGCCAAAGTCATGACGAGACTTGAGAGATGGCCGAAGAGGCACCCTTGAAAGCCGTCAGTCAGTTGAACCACCTGCGACATGCTTCATGGCTTGTTAACGCCGAGTTCCACGAGGTGTGCACAGACTCCCGCACCACAACGGTTAACATCACGTCATGATGACCACCCGGTCGCCTTTCGGCGTACGACGTACCGGCTGCGCGCCGCGTACGTCGCGCCTGTGGTGGCTGGGTGCCCTCCTTCTCGCTGTGCTCTACTCACACGGGATCGGGGTGGAAAGCGCGTCGGCGCACACAACCCCGGCGATAGTGACCTCCTCCATCGCCGTGGACCGCTCCTCTGAATCGGCTGCGGGACACGCCGACACTCCCGAGCCCGCCGGCGACGGCTCCCGCGGTCACGGCCACGACGAAGGCTCTTCCCACGCTGCGGGCGAGTGCCTCTCCGGGCAGCCTCAGAACGGCCCGTTCCTCGCGGCGCCGTGCGTCTCGGATCTGGGTTCGGCCTTCGAGTACGGCGGCCCGGGCGGTGGGATCACCTCCACGGGCGGCTCCGGGCGTGAGGCCCATGCCCCGCCACCCTCCCAGCAGGCAGCGGTCCTTCGGATCTAGGGCCGGCAGCAGCCCCAGTCGGCCGTCATCGGCGCGCGAACCGCTCCTCGTTCGCTCCGCTATGTACGTGTTTGCCGCGTGACGGCCCCCGCCTGCCATCTCATCGATCCTTGACCGCTGCCGTCCGCTCAGTCGCGTTCTTCGCGCGGGCCCGGGCAGCCGTGCGGAGCCGCTGTGCTGTCGTTCCTCCCGCGTCATCCGGTCCACCAAGCGCCGCCCTGGACCCGTCACTTCGTCGCCCTTGTCTTCGCCGTACTGCTGGCGAGCGCCCTCGCCTGTCCGCACCATCTGACCGCGGCAGGCGACGGGCACGGGCCCGGCGTGCGGCCGCTCAGCGCCGTGGAGGCGTCGTCGACGGATGGGTTCGAATCCCGTCAGGCGCTGGATGATTCGCCTACCTGCTCGTCCGATCGTGGCGGAGACAGCAGTACCGCTCCGCGCAACACCAGCGGACCAACTCCCCGTGACGCGCCATCCAGCACCGGAGTGACCGCGGCGACGACGCGCCCGGCCTCCGGACTCACGCAGGTCAGAACGGCTGACGCCACGACCTCCAGAACAACGCTCATCGCCGTCTGTCGGTGGCGCATATAGGGCTCGTCTCCGCGGCCGTGAACACACGGCCGCCGCCCGCACCACGGTGCGCGCGTCGAACCCCGCACCGGACACGCCAACACTTCGACGAGAGCGAAACAATGCACTCCCTGATCACCACCGATGCGTCCCCCACACGAACAGCCATCTCCGGGCTGGTCGGCAACACGCCGGTCCTGCACATGTCCGAGCCGCTGACCCCGCAAGGACACGGCTTCTGGGCCAAGTTGGAGGGCTGCAACCCCGGCGGCATAAAGGACCGTCCCGGCCTGCACATGGTCGAACGCGCACGGAGCCGCGGCGAACTGGTGCCCGGCGGCCGGATCATCGAATCGACCAGCGGCACCTTGGGCCTCGGCCTGGCGCTCGCCGGCATGGTGTACGGGCACCCGGTCACCCTGGTCACCGACCCCGGTCTTGAGCCGTCCATGACCCGGCTTCTCGCCGCCTACGGCGGCCAGGTCGATGTGGTCGGCGAGCCGCACCCCGAGGGTGGCTGGCAGCAGGCGCGTCGCGACCGCGTGACCGAACTGCTCACCGAGCACGCCGGGTCCTGGTGCCCGGATCAGTACAACAACCCCGACAACACCACCGCCTACACCCCGCTCGCCCTTGAACTCGCCGCCCAGCTCGGCCATATCGACGTACTGGTGTGCAGTGTCGGCACCGGCGGACACTCCGCGGGCGTGTCCCGCGTACTGCGGCAGCTCTATCCGGACCTGCGCGTCGTCGGTGTCGACACCATCGGCTCGACGATCTTCGGCCAGCCCGCGCGGTCGCGTCTCATGCGCGGCCTCGGTTCCAGCATCTACCCGCGCAACGTGGCGTACGAGAACTTCGACGAGGTGCACTGGGTCGCCCCGGCCGAGGCGGTGTGGACCTGCCGGCGACTCGCCTCCTCGCACTACGCGACCGGCGGCTGGAGTGTCGGCGCGGTCGCCCTCGTGGCCGGCTGGATCGCCAGGACCCTGCCCGCCGACACCCGTATCGCAGCCGTCTTCCCCGACGGGCCGCAGCGCTACCTCGGGACGGTGTACGACGACGAGTACTGCGCGGCCCACGGCCTGCTGGACCACCCCCCGGCTGCCGAACCCGATGAGATCTCGCGGCCTGACGACAAGGAAGTCACCCGCTGGACCCGGTGCGCGGACGTCGTCGACCCGCTGACCCTGGCCTCCGCGATCGAGGGCGTCCGATGAAGGGCACGCTGCAACAGGTCAGAACGTACGAGCGCAGTGTGCAGCTGCTGATGGTGAATCAGTTCACCATCAACCTGGGCTTCTACATGCTGATGCCGTACCTGGCCGCGCATCTGTCGGGCTCGCTCGGCCTCGCCGGATGGATGGTCGGACTCGTCCTGGGCGTACGGAACTTCACGCAACAGGGCATGTTCCTGGTGGGCGGTACGCTCGCCGACCGGTTCGGGTACAAGCCTCTGATCATCGCCGGGTGTGTCCTTCGCACCGTCGGGTTCGCCACGCTCGGCCTGGTCGACTCGCTGCCCGCGCTCCTGGCCGCCTCGGCGGCAACCGGTCTTGCCGGAGCACTGTTCAATCCGGCCGTCCGCGCCTACCTCGCGGCGGACGCGGGCGATCGTCGAGTGGAAGCCTTCGCGCTGTTCAACGTCTTCTACCAGTCCGGCATCCTGCTCGGCCCCCTGGTCGGCATGCTGCTGACCGCCGTGGACTTCCGCACCACCTGCCTGGTGTCCGCGGGCATCTTCGCGCTCCTGAGCGTGGTCCAGATCCGTGCGCTTCCCGCGCGCCGGGCCGCCGACGAGAGCACCGGCGTGGGCGCGGGGCGGGCGGGCGTGCTGGCCCAGTGGCGCTCGATGGTGGCCAACCGGCCTTTCGTGCTCTTCTCCGTGGCCATGATCGGCTCGTACGTCCTCTCCTTCCAGGTCTACCTCGCGCTGCCGCTGGAGGTACGCCGGCTGGGAGGCGCCGGAGAGGCCGGCACAGCGGCGACGGCTCTGCTCTTCGCCGTCTCCGGGCTCACCACCATCGCCTTTCAGACACGCGTGACAGCCTGGTGCAAGGAGCGGATGGAGCCTGGGCGTGCGCTCACATGGGGGCTCGTCACCATGGGCGCGGCTTTCGTGCCGCTCCTCGCCGTGATGCCGTTGCCCGTGCCGCACGGCGGGCCGGGGCGCTGGCTGCTCGCGGCAGTGCCGCCGGCACTCTCGGCCCTTCTGCTCGCCGTGGGCACGATGATCGCGTACCCCTTCGAGATGGACACCATCGTCCGCCTCTCCGGGGACCGCCTCGTCGCCACCCACTACGGGCTCTACAACACCATCTGCGGCATCGGCATCACCGTGGGCAACCTGCTGACCGGCGCCGCACTCGACATGGCCCGGGAAGCGGGCCTTCCCGCGCTGCCCTGGCTCGCACTCCTGGCGCTCGGCCTCGCCTGCGCCGCGGCCCTCAACGGCCTGCACCGCAGCGGACGACTGACACCGGCTGCCCCCGCAAGCCGGCCCGTCACCGCGTAACACGCCGCGTCGCGCAGCTGAGGGGCGGACGCACCGGTCCGCCCCTCGTGCCTTGCGCGTAGACGCCCAGCCGGAGACCGGCCCTCTACCTCGCGGGCACAGGTGGCTCCAGCTCCCGGGAGGGGCCAGGCACCGTGCTCGACCGGCTGCTCAAGCGTCCGCCGCCGGCTACGGCCCGTACGGGTTCTGTCATCACTGGTCACAGGCCCAGCGCCCTGGCTGGGGCGTTCCCTGGACTGGGCGTTCCGGCCAACTCCGCACTGGCCCACTGCCGCCAGCATGCGAAAGTGGACACGAGGCGCAGAGCAAGCTCGGCGTCGAACCGGAAGTCCGCGTCACCGAGGCGGTCACCGAGCAGTTCATCGAGCTGACGCAGCCGGTGGCGAGCCGTCTGGGGATGGATCCCCAGTGCTGCGGCGACCTCTGGCGCGGACCGGCTCCAGGAGGCGAGCAGGGCACGGAGCGTCTCCTCGAGGCGCTTGGCCTTGCTCGGAGAGAGTCCTTCAAGAGTGCCGATCAGCCGCTCGACCACCAATTCGCTGATGGGTTCGCCTGCCAACAGAATGAGGTCGGTCAGATGTGATTCAGCTTTCACCAGCGACTGGTCGCCGGGAAGATGGCCTCGGCGAATATGGTGCACGGTCAGGCGAGCGCAATGCAGCGACAGCCACGCCTTCGCCAGGGGAACCGCGGGGCCCACGACCGTACGCCTGTCCGGAAATGCCACCCGCAGGCGGTGCTCCCGTTCGAGCTCGCCCGTGGCCGGAAAGACCGCACGCAGCTCGGTGCCGCGCGTGACGTACAGCACGTCGTCGAACTGTCCGAGCGGTGGCATGGCTTGGTTCTCCACGACCAGACAGGAGACCCGGTCGGGCAGCGGCCACCGCGCTTTGTCGGCCAGGACCTCCAGTGGAGTGCCGTCCTCCCCGTATCGCTGCAGGAGGCGCTCGGCCAACGCGCGGCGATGATGGGCGACCTCATCGGTGCTCACCGCCTTGGCCTCGGCATAGCCCTTGGTCGACTCGTTGGCCAAGGCGTTGATGTGGACCAGCACCGCCTCGCCCAGGCGCAGCACCGCCGAGAGCGGCAGATCGGCCTGACGGGCGAAGTCGACGTAGCGCCGGCAGGCGACCTGCGCCCCGACTCGGTACGCCTCCTGCAGGTGGTCGAGGTCGCGGCCGGCGAAGAACTCCGTGCGGCCGAGTCCGCGGAAGTACGCGGCAGCTTGGTCCTGCGGCCGGCTGGGGTACTCGATGAGTTCCACGAACTGGTACACGGCGCGCCGGACCGCGCCCACCAAGTCGCGTCCGACGTAGGAGTCGAGTGGACTGCGGTAGCTGGCCACGCTGTGCTGAATGGCCTCGATCATCTCGGCGGCGATGGTGTCCAGCCGGGGCCGCAGCACATGGGCCATCTCGACCGGCAACTCCAGCCAAGGGTCGTGGGCCGAGACGTTGTTCCTTCCCACTCGGAGCACCTCCAGCCGACACGGTGTGGTCTCCTGCACACAGCTTCTTCTCACGAACCGAGCCCTTGGGCAAGAGTGGGCCAGGACCGGTGCAACGCGCGTTCCCAGTACGGCCAGTCATGTGTGCCGTTTCCGTAGAAATCACTGGTAATCGTCATTCCGTTGTCACGGAGCTTTTCGACGAATTCCCGGGAGGTACCCAGAGCTGCGGGTTCGAGCGCGTCCGCGCCCTCGTCCGGTGCGAGATCACCAGGCCGGCCGTTTCCGGATGAAACGTAGAGCGGCTTCCCGCGGAGTGGTTCGGTGTTGTCGTACGGATTGTGGGACCGCCACACCTCGTTGGTCCAGCGCTCTTCGCCCCACAGGGCCGTCCAGTTCCAGAACCCTTCCCGGACGAGGATGGTCTTTATCAGTCCGGGCACGCCGAAGGAGAGCGTGTTGAGCATTCCGCTGTAGGAGGCGGCGGCCCCGAAGAGGTCCGGGTGCCGGAACGCGTAGTGCATGGCGCCGAATCCGCCGATGGACAGGCCTGCCACGGACCGCTGGGTGCCCGCCCGGTAGTTGCGTTCGAGGATCTGCCGCGTCTCGGTCACGTGAAAGGTCTCCCAATCGGGCTGGGACCCCAGGCCGTAGTTCCACCAGGCCGTGTACATTCCGGCCGCGCCGTCGGAGGGCATGACGACCATCACCTCCTTGTCGGCGGTGAACTCCTCGACGTCGGTGAACTGGGTCCATGAGCGGTAGTCGGCCGGTTCGCAGCAGCCGTGCAGCAGCCACAGGGTCGGCCAGGTCCGGTCGGGTTGGCTGTCCCAGCCCTTGGGGAGAAGGACCCGGACCATCGCTCGCCGGCCGAGCGCGGGCGAGCTGATCTGCAGGTCAAGGGTGCGGTCGTCGATACGGGTCTCGCGCACGACGCCTGCGCCGTCGTCGGCGCGCACGGACGCGGCGGCCTCGGCGGCGGGGGCGGCGCCGGGGGTGAGAAGGCTCCCGGCCAGTGCGGCGGCCAGGAGTGCCACAACAGCCGTACGACGTCTGCGCACAGACTTCATTGCTCGTTCCTTCCATGGGGGGCGGGACTCACAGCGGGATGTTCCCGTGCTTGCGCTCGGGGAGCCGTCTGCGTTTCGAGCGGAGCGAGCGAAGCGCCCGCGCCACCTCGACGCGCGTCGTCGCCGGGCGTATGACGCGGTCGACGTAGCCTCGCTCGGCCGCCGCGTACGGCGATGCCGCCCTGGCCCGGTAGTCGTCCACCAGTGCTTGCCGGACCTGGTCACGGTCGCCTTCATCGGCCTCACGCAGAGTGCGGCGGTGCAGGATGGCGATGGCGCCCTCGGCGCCCATGACCGCGATCTCCGCCGTTGGCCAGGCGAGGTTGATGTCGGCTCCGAGGTGTTTGGAGCCCATGACCGCGTAGCCGCCGCCATAGGCTTTGCGGACCACCACGGTCACCTTCGGAACGGTCGCCTCCGCATATGCGTAGACGAGCTTCGCTCCGCGTCGAATGACACCCGCCCGCTCCTGGGCCACTCCGGGCAGGTAACCGGGGACGTCGGCCAGGGTGAGCAGCGGGATACCGAAGGCGTCGCAGAACCGGATGAAGCGGGCCGCCTTCTCGGAGGCGTCGATGTCGATGACTCCGGCCATGTGGCGGGGCTGATTTGCCACGACGCCGACCGTGTCGCCCTCGATGCGGGCGAATGCGCAGAGCATGTTGGGCGCGAAACCGTCGTGCACTTCGAGGAGTTCGCGGTCGTCGGCGAGGACGGCGACGAGTTTGCGCATGTCGTACGACTGGTTGGGGTCGCCGGGGACAAGAGAGTCCAGCGCCCGGTCGGTGACAGTCAGCTCGTCGCCGGCGGCGGATTGGTAAGTGGGAGCGGGATCCACATTGTTGGCCGGGAGGTAGCCCAGCAGGGTCCGGACCCAGTCGACGGCGTCGTGCTCGTCGCCGGCTCGGTAGTGGGCGTTGCCGGACACCGTGCTGTTGACGGCGGCGCCGCCGAGGTCGGCGGCGCTGACGCGTTCCCCGGTGACGGCGGCGATGACGTCGGGTCCGGTGACGAACATGTGCGCCGTCTCGTCGGCCATCACGGTGAAGTCGGTGAGGGCCGGGGTGTAGACCGCCCCGCCCGCGCAAGGCCCGAGGATCAGCGAGATCTGCGGCACCACGCCGGAAGCGGCGACGTTGCGCATGGCGATCTCGGCGTAGTACGCCAGCGACGCCACTCCCTCTTGTATGCGGGCCCCGCCGGAGTCGTTGATGCCCACGATCGGGCACCCGATGTCGAGGGCCCGGTCCATCACCTTGATGACCTTTTCGCCGAAGACCTCGCCGAGGCTGCCGCCCAGGATGCTGAAGTCCTGGGAGAACACGCAGATGGGGCGTCCCCCCACTGTGGCTTGGCCGGTCACCACGCCGTCGCCGTAGGGGCGGGTGCCCGACATGCCGAAGTCGGTGCAGCGGTGCCGGGCGAAGCGGTCGAACTCGATGAAGGAGCCTGCGTCGGCCAGCAGGTCGATCCGCTCGCGCGCGGTCAGCTTGCCCTTGGAGTGCTGGCGTTCGACCGCGTTCTTCTCATTGACTCGCAGGACCTCCTCGTCGCGTGCGAGCAGGTCCGCGATACCCAGGGAGGTGCTGTCGGGGTTGCCGTCATGCACGGTGGCCTCCTGTGACGCGTGTGTTCCGCTCCAGTTCGAAGGCCAGCCGTTGTGCGACGACGTCGATGTGGGGCGGATCGATCATGGAGATGTGGTCTCCGGGGACGTGTACGACTTCGAGGTCGGAGCAGGTGGCGCCCCAGCCCAGGGCGGTGTCCGTGCGCAGATAGCGTGGGTCCAGCGAGGTGGTGAGGGGGTGCGGTTCGGCGGCGCGGAAGAGCAGGACCGGGCCCGTGTACGGCTCCGGCCGGTAGCCCTCGGCGATGCGCGCGTCGACGTAGGAGGTGTACTGGTGGCGCAGGACGGCCTGTCCCATCTCCGGCACGCGCTCGCGGATGCGTGCCATGACCTGGTCGAACAGGTCGAGGTCAGTCCCGTTGCCGTTGACGGGAACGTCCAGACCGAGCGGCACGCCGTAGGTGTGCTCGATGTGCTCGGCGAACCGCGCGACCCGGGCGAGGCGTGCCTTCTCGATGTCGTCGGTGGGCAGGGGGAGGATGGAGTCGATCAGGAACAACAGGTCGACCTGGGCGCCCGCGGCGGTCAGCTGCCGCGCGACCTCGTATGCCAGGCAGCCGCCGAAGGACCATCCCCCGAGCCGGTAGGGCCCGTACGGGCGCAGGCGGCGGATCACGTCGATGTAGGCCGCCGCCTTGTCCTCCACGGCGTCGACGGTGTCGAGCCGTTCCAGCCCGTAGCAGTTCGCCGTCGGGCCGATCCGCTCGACAAGTGGCTGGTAGACCGTTGTGGGCCCGCCCGCAGGGTGGAACAGGAACAGCGCGCGGTCGTGTCCGTGGTCGGCGAGCACGCGTACCGGACCGTCGGCGCCACCCTCGATGCGGTCGCGCAGGAGGTCGGCGATGGCCGCGATCGTGTCCGTGCCGGTGAGCCGGACCGGGCCGGTGCCGGGCAGACCGGCGGTCAACTCCTGCGCAAGGCGGGTCAGATCCGACTCCCCGGCACCTGCGGTGTCCAGCGTGACGTCGACGGTGTGGCTGTGGCCGCCGAGTACGCGACGCCAGTGCCGGGCGACCCAGCGCTCAGCGGTGTCGCGCGGTCCTGGTCCCGGCGCCTTCTCGGTGCTCGCCCGCTGCCGGGGCCCCGCTGTCGTGCTGGTGGCGAGCCGCTCGGCCAGTGCGGCAGCGAGTTCGGCGGTCGAGGCGCCACGCAGCAGCAGCGGGAGTGGCAGTGGCACCCCGATGTCACGTTCGACGGTGGAGCGGGCCCGCATGGCGGTGAGCGAGTCAAGACCCAGCGACGTCAGCGGCACATCGGGATCCAGTGCTGCCGCGTCGACGCGCAGCAGCTCGCCGAACACGGCGAGCAGATGACCGGTGATCGCCTCCGGCGTGTCGTCGACGACCGGCCTCGTCGAAGAGCGCGCCGGTGCCGCCCGCTCCACGAGGTAGGCCCGGTCCGCCGCTTCGGGGAACAGGGCGCGTACGGCGGTCATGTCCAGCCGGAACACACCGACTTGGGGCAATCCCGCGGCCAGGAGCTCCCCGAGCGCGGCAAACCCTTCGTCGGGGCTGAGGCGAGCGGCCGCGGACTCTGCCGTCGCGGCGGCGGCACCGATGCCGGACCAGGCTCCCCAGTGGACGGTCACCACCGGGTGACCCTGTGCACGCCGGTGCGCACCGAAGGCGTCGAGCCAGGCGTTCGCGGTGGCGTAGGCGCTCTGCCCCGGGGAACCGAGGAGGGCCGCGGCCGATGAGTAGTCCACCCACCAGTCCAGGCCGAGTGCCTCTGTCGCCTCGTGCAGCCGCAGGGCGCCGTCGGCCTTGGCGCGCCAGGCGGCGGCGAGTCGGTCGTCGGTCAGGGAAACCACGGCCGCGTCCGCGAGGGCGCCTGCGGCATGGACCACGCCGCGGACCGGGATACCGTCCGCACTGCCTTCGGCGACCATGCGGCGCGCGGTGTCGGGGTCGGCGATGTCTCCGGTGACCACGGCCACCTCGATGCCCACCGAGCGCATCCGGCCGATGCTCTTGGCCGCGGCGGGCGAGGGGGGCCGGCGGCCGGCGACCACCAGCCGGGTCGCGCCCCGCTCGGCCAGCCACTCGGCGGTGGCCAGGCCGAGGCCGGTGAGGCCGCCGGTGATCAGGTAGGAGCCCGGCCGTACGACAGGTGTGCGCGGGGTGCCCGGCTCGGGCACCCCGCCCCGCAGCCTGCGCACGTACCGTACGCCGCCGCGCCATGCGACCTCGTCGTCCGGCGTGGACGCGACGATGTCGGCGGCAGCCTCCGCGGCGGCCCGCCCGGTGGGCGCCGCAGGGTCGATGTCCACCAGGGTGGCGCGCAGTTCCGGGTGTTCGAAGGCGAGTACGCGGACCAGCGCACGCAGCGCCGCCCGACCCGGGTCCCCTGACTGATCGTCGGTGGTCGAGGTCGCGCCCCGGGTCACCATCCACAGCCGCGGTGGAGCGTCGAGGTCGGCCAGGGCGCGGACGATGCGCGCGACAGAGGCGACGAGTGTCCGGGCTGATCGCGGATCGAGGGGTGCGGAAGAGGAGCCGACGGCCAGGACAACGCTGTCACGGCCGGCGGCGTGGGCGGCGGCTTCGTGCGCCGGGGCCAGGTGCACCTCTCCCCCGCGCGTGGTGATCTCGTGGGCGAGCTCGGCCGTCCACGTAGCTCCGTGCTCGAGCAACACGTGAGTGCCCGCCCGCCGCGGCGGCTCGTCGTGCGGCAGCGGTGTCCAGACGGCGTGGTGGCCGAGCCGGTCGAGGCCCAGGGGGACTTCCCCTGTGGGCAGGGGGGCGCATTCGACGGCCTCAAACGCCGCCACCACCTGATCACGGGCGTCGAGGAGTTGTACGTCTCCTCGGCGGACGGTCCCCTCTCCTGCCCGCGTGAGCCTGGCCCGGACCCGCACCCCAGCGGCAGCGTCACCCATCAGGCGCACCCTGCCGAACCGGACCGGTAGCCACACCGTGTGTGCGGCCTCATCGGCGTCGACCGCCGCGGCCAGCGCGTGCAGGCATGCGTCGGCCTGGGCGGGGTGCAGGTGGAACCGGCGAATGCGCAGGTGCTCGGGCACGGCGAGGTCGGCCTGGGCCGTGCCTCCAGAGGCCGTGGCCGTACGCAGCGCACGGAACGCCGGGCCGTAGTGCTGGCCGGCGCCGTCGAGACGCGGGTAGAGGCCGACCGGGTCGCCGTCGGGCACGGCGAAGGCGTCGGCCCGGTTGTCTCGGGCCGGCGCGGCGGTGGCTTCGGCCAGCAGGACGTGCCGGTCCCCCGCCGGTCCGTACACGCGCACAGCCAGTCCGGTGCCGGTCCGGCGCCCGCGCAGGCATACCCGTGCGCGCTCGGACAGCGGAAGCATGCGGTGCAGCACCAAGTCGTGCACCTCGACAGGACCGAGCACCGACCGTCCGGCGGCGAGCATCAGCTCGATGTGAGCGGTTGCGGGCAGCACCGGTACGCCGTCGACGGTGTGATCGGCCAGCCATGGGTGGTCGGCGAGGCCGACGTCGCCGAACCACACGTGCCCGTCGCCGTCAGGTAGCTCGTTCCCCGCCTCCAGCATGGGATGACCGCCGGCGGGCCGGCTCGCCGGGGCGGGCGTGACCCAGTGTCTGCGGTGTTCCCAGCCCGGCGCGGGCAGGTCGAGCACCACTCGGTCGGGGTGCCGGGCGAGCAGGGCGCCGGGGTGGCCCAGGACGTGGGCTCGCGCCACCGCGGCGGCGAATCCCCCTGTCAAGCGGTCCGGGTCACGGCGTACGGTCGCCAGCGCGTATGCGGCCGGCTCCCGGCCGGCAGCGGTCTGCTCGACGGCGATCGTCGCGATGGGGTGCGGGGATATCTCGACGAAGCCCCGGTGGCCGTCGTCGAGGGCGGCCGCGACGGCCTGGGTGAACCGGACCGGCCGGCGCAGGTTGGCCGCCCAGTAGTCAGCGGCGAAGGCGGCCTCTCCGCGGGGGTCGTCGGTGACGCTGGAGTACAGGGGAATCGTGGGTGCGGCGGAGTGGATCGCCCCGAGGTCGGCGCGGAACCGGCCCAGCAGTGGGTCCACCGCCGCTGAGTGTCCGGCGCCGCCCACGTTCAGCGTCCGAGTCATGCCGCCGCGCGCGTCGACGTGGGCGACCAGGGCAGCGACCTGTTCGCGCGGCCCGCTGACGGTGCACTGTGCCGGGGACGCGTAGACGGCGATGGTGACGGAGGGGAAGGTCTCGCCCAGCTCGGCGAGTTCGGCCGGTGTCAGTTCGACCACGGCCATCGCCCCGGTGTCCGCGCCCTCGACACCGGCCAGCAGGGCGGAACGGGCAAGCACCACCCGAAGGCCGTCACGGGCGGTCAGTGCCCCCGCCACGACGGCGGCGGCGATCTCACCGACGGAATGTCCGACCACCGCGCCGGGGGTCACGCCGTGGGCGCGCCACAGCTCGGCCAGCGCGAGCTGCATGCCGAACAGGGCGGGCTGGTGAATCCGGAAGCCCTGGGCCCCCACGTTGTCGCCCAGGGCTTCCGAGAGCAGGAATCCCGCCAGGTCGGCGTAGTCGTCGTCCAGTTCGGAGACCTTGCGGGCGAACTCCGGTTCCTCCTCGAGGAATCTGGCGCCCATCGCCGGCCACTGAGATCCGTAGCCGGAGAACACGAACACCGGTGCCTTGTCAAGCACAGGGGAGGGCCGCGCGGTGTCCAGCAGTTCGTGGGGGCGACCCGAGGCGAGGGCTCTCAGGGCGGCCAGGACATCGGATTGCTCAGTGGCGACGATCGTCGCGCGGCAGGTGCCGTGGTCGCGGCCGTGGGCCAGCGCGGCGGCCAGCTGGTCCGGCCTCACATCCCGCTCGGTCAGCCAGTCGGCGAGCGTTCGGGCGTCGCGGGCGAGCCGGTCGGTGGTCGGGGCCCCGAGGCCGATCACCGCCGGACGCCGCTGCGCTCGCCCGGCCGGTGGTGCGGCGTGCGGCCATTCTTCGACGACAAGGTGGGCGTTCGTGCCGCCGAAACCGAACGCGGACACTCCGGCGCGGGCATGGCCCGAGTAGCGAGGCCACGCGGTGGTCTCGGTGACGACCCGCAGCCGCGACATGTCGATGTGGGGGTTGGGCTCGGTGTAGTTGCGGCTGGCCGGGATGCTGCCGTGGCACAGGGCCAGTACGGTCTTGATCAGGCCGGCGATGCCCGCGGCGCCCTCCAGGTGGCCGATGTTGCTCTTGACCGAGCCGGTGAGCAGCGGTTGGTCGTCGGGGCGGTCGGCGGCGAGGGCCGCCGACAGGGCGGTCGCCTCGATGGGATCGCCGAGCAGGGTGCCGGTCCCGTGCGCTTCCACGTAGTCGACGGTGGACGGCGGGACCCCGGCCGAGGCGTACGCCTGGCGCAGCAGTCGCTGCTGAGCCAGCGGATTGGGGGCCGGCAGTCCGTTGGAGCGACCGTCGGAGTTCACGGCTCCGCCACGGATCACGGCGAGAACCCGGTCCCCCGCCCGGCGGGCGTCGGCGAGCAGCTTGAGGACGACGACACCGCAGCCCTCGCCGCGGACGATGCCGTCCGCGGCGGCGTCGAACGGTTTGCACCGGCCGTCCGGGGCCAACGCACCGGCGGCGGCGAACGACGCGCTCACCCCTGGTGTGATCAGCAGGTTGACTCCGCAGGCCAGGGCGGTGTCGGCCTCGTGGAGTGCCAGTGCGCGCGCCGCCTGATGCACGGCCACCAGTGACGACGAGCACGCGGTGTCGATGGTCATGCTGGGGCCGTGGACGCCGAGGGCGTAGGACAGGCGGTTGGCCGTGATCGAGGCGGCCGCGCCCTGGCTCGACCACGCGTCGACCCTGGTCGCGTCGGCGAGGGTGAGCAGCGAGTACTCGGTGGCCGACAATCCGACATAGACGCCTGTGTCCGTGCCCCGCAGTCGCCCCGGCGGGATTCCGGCGTGGGCCAGGGCCTCCCAGGCGACCTCCAGGAGCAGCCGCTGCTGCGGGTCCATCACCGCGGCCTCTTCGGAGGAGATCCCGAAGAACTCGGCGTCGAACGAGGCGATGTCGGCGAGCACCCCTGCTTGTCGCGGCACGTCGTTGTCTGCCTGTGGCCAGCGCTGTGCGGGGACCTCGCCGACCGCGTCACGGCTCTCGAGCAGGAGCGACCAGTACTCCTCGGCCGTGGCGGCGCCGGGAACCCGGCACGCCAGGCCCACCACCGCGATCGGCGGGAACTCGGCCGCGCGAGCCTCAGCCCCTTCTTTCGGGCCGGCGGCGTCGGCGAGCACCTTCGCCAGGTCGGTGACCGTGGGCGCGCTCCACAGCAGAGTGGGGGGCAGGTCGCGCCCGGTCCGGCGGGCGATGGCGGCGGCGATGCCGACTGTCTGCCGCGAGGACAGCCCGCAGTCACGCAGCGGGCGGGACAGGTCGGCGTCGGTCAGCTCGTGACCCAACTCGGCGCCTACGCGGTTGCGTAGCCAGAGCAGCCACTCGCGCTCGTCGCGCGGCGCGGCCGTCACGACGCGCTCCCCAGGTAGCGTGCCCGGCCACCGGACCGGCTGATCTTGCCGCTGGAGGTACGTGGCAACTCCCCTGGCTCCAACAGCACCATGTCGTTCAGGCCGATGCCGTGCACGTCGGCGAGCGCGGCCCGCACCGCGGTGATGATGTCGCTGTCGGTGGCTGAGCCCGGCTCTACGCCCCTGGCCCGCTCGGCCAGCAGGACCAGGCGTTCGCCGTCGCCGGTCGGGACTCCGAAGGCGGCCACCGCGTGCCTGCGTATGCCGGGGTGTGCCTGCTCGGCGGTGATCTCCATGTCCTGCGGGTAGTGGTTGCGTCCGTCGATGACCACGAGGTCCTTGATGCGTCCGGTGATGTAGAGGTGGCTGTCGACGACCACGCCGAGATCGCCGGTGCGCAGCCAGCGGCTCTCCCCGTCCTCGACGAAGACGGCCGCTGTCTCCCGCGGCCTGCCCCAATAGCCCAGGCCCACGTTCTCGCCGCTGACCCAGATCTCTCCCACGCGGCCCTCTGCCAGCGGCGCGGCCGTGGCCGGGTCGGTGATCCGTATCCGTTGGTCGGCAGGCAACCCGCAGCTGACCAGCATGGCCACCGCCGTCTTTCCTACCGGTTCGACGGCGCGTCCAGCCGCGAGGGCGTCGCGGTCGAGGCGGATGACCCGCGGTCCTTCCCCGGCGGGGGAGGCAGACACCAGTACGGTCGCCTCGGCCAGCCCATAGGCGGGGCGGTGAGCCTGGGGCGGCAGGCCGCAGTCGGCGAACGACTCCCGGAACAGCTCGATGTTCGCGGGCAGGACCGGCTCGCTGCCGTCGACCAGCGCGACGACATGGCCGAGATTCAGCAGCACGCGATCAGGCTCGGCGACACGCGTCGCGGCATAGGCGTAGGCGAAGCTCGGAGCAGCGGTGATCGCGCCCGGATTGGCCGACATCGCGCGCAGCCACCGGCCCGGGTCGGCCAGGAACGCCACCGGATCCATCAGCACCGACCGGGTCGCCGACACCACGGGGGCGGTGAGCCCGACGACCAGTCCCATGTCGTGGAACAGCGGCAGCCAGGAGACGTTCACGGTGTGCCCGGACCGCATGCCGAAGGCGTCGACGACCTGCCGGGAGTTCACAAGGACGTTGCGGTGGCTCACCATGACGCCGGCCGGGGCCCGGGTGGACCCGGAGGTGTACTGCAGGTAGGCGACGTCGTCGGGGTCGGTCCATGCGCGTTCGGCGAACCGCTCACCGGGGGCGGGCAGAGCGTCGACCGCGACCACTCCGGCGTCGGACAGACCCTCGGTGCCCGCGAACTCCTGCACGGCGTGGACCTCACGCCAGGTGGTGAGCAGCAGGCTCGGCGCACAGTCGGCGAGTACGGCGGACAACCTCGGCCACTGCCGGGCGTCACCGGGAGGGAAGAGCGGCACTGCGATCAGCCCGGCACGGATCACCCCGAGGAACGACGCGAGATAGTCGATCGACTGGGCGCACATCACGGCGACCCGGTCCCCCGCGGACGCCCGGGGCCGGATCCACGCGGCCACGGCGTCGACCCGTGCGTCAAGCTCTCTCCAGGTCACGGTGACAGCTACGCCGTCGCGGACTCGGGAGTGATCGAGGTAGGTGACAGCGGGTTCGTCACCGCGCGATTGGGCAGAACGGCGGAGCAGGCCGGACAGCGGCTCCAGGACCGGGGCGTCGGAGTCGGCGGTGGTGGTGAGTTCGGCTCGTTGCAGCTTCATCGGACTCTCAGCAATGGTGGAAGGGACAGAGCGAGGAACGCGGTCGTGGGCGGTCACGCGGGCACCTGCCTCGGCGGACGCAGCAGCGCCACCGCGGCGGTCGCGGCGACGGCCTGGAGTCCGGCCGCGACGACCAGCGCCGTGGCGTAGCCGTTCGCGGGACCCGCCGCCGCGTTGCGGGCCAGCACCAGGCCGAGCAGGGCGACACCCAGCGCGGCGGCCACCTCGCTTGCCGCGGTGAGCAGTGCCGCGACCGTGCCGGAGTCCCGTTCGGCGACGGTGTCGAGCGGGTGTGCCGTCAGCGGCGCGGTGCAGGCTGCTCCGACGCCCAGCAGCACCATGCCGGGCACCCGCGACAGCAGGTCGGGCGCATGGGCCGTGCCCGCGAGCGCCAGGAACCCGCAGCCACCCGCCAGGCAGCCCGCCACGACCGTCGCACGCACCCCGAACCGCCTTGTCGTCGGCGCCACGGCAGGCGCGGCGACGACCACCGCGATCGCGATGACGACCAGCGGCAGAGCCGCCGCCACGGGCCCTTGTGCGAGCGCGCCCTGATGGGCCATCGGGGTGAAGTAGACGGCCCCGCTGACTCCGATCCCCCAGGGCAGCAGGACCGCGACCGAACCGAGCACGGCCCGGTTCCGTACGATCCTGCGAGGGATCAGTGGCGTCGCGCTGCGCAGGTCGTGGCGCACCAGCATCGTCAGCGCGGCCACGCCTACTGTCGCCGGCAGCCAGGACCAGCCGTGTCCAAGTCCCACGATGCCTGCCATCAGCGCCGTGCTCGCGGCGACCGCGAGCAGCGCGGGACCGACGGGGATCGGAGTGTAGGCCTGCTCGGGCCTGTCGTGCGCCGGCCTGCCGAGCAGAATCGCCGCGGCGGCCAGCGGCGGCAGGTGGGCCAGGAAGATCCATGACCAGTGGCCGTGCTGGGTGAGCACACCGCCGAGCCACGGCCCCAGGGCAAGTGCCGCGGCCAGGGCCGCGGTCCAGACCGCGGCACCCAAAGCGCGGTGAGGTGCCGGCAGTTGAGTACGCAGCAGACGCAGAGCGCCGGGAACCACGACCGCGGCACCCACGCCCTGCCCCACCCGTGCGGCCATGAGGATGGCAGCGTCGGACGCCAGCGCCGCGGCCAGCGACGCCGAGGCGAAGAGAACCAGCCCTGCCCGCAGTCCTGCCGGTCCCCAGCGGTCGAGCAGCGCTCCCGTAGCCGGAAGCAGTCCGGCGAAGGTCAGCATGTAGGCGATGCCGAGCCACTGTGCGCCGGCGATCCCCAGACCGAGTTCGGCCTGAATGGATGCCAGGGCCGCTACGAGCAGCGTGTTGTCGGCGGTGGCCACGAACGCGACCAGCGCGATGACGGCCAGCGGGCGGCTGGAGGACGGGCGAGCACGGGACAGTCGGGCGGTCATGGCGACACCGGAAGGGCCAGCGAGCCCGGGGAACCCGCGGGGAAGGTGAGCGAACCGGACCGGTTGTTCAGGTCGGCGTACAGCAGATCCTGGCCGTCGACGATCAGGGCGATCCGGTCACCCGCAGGGATGTCGTACGCGGTCGGCTGAAAGCGGAAGTCCACGGTCCGGCGCGCGCCCGCGGTGGCGCCCTCCCAGCTGGCCGGGGCATGCCCGATCATGCGGCCGACACCATTGCCGTCCACGGCCATCAGGTAGGCGACCAGTGTGCCTTGGCCCGCACTGGGCACCACGTCGAGGGAGAGCCGCGGTGCGCCGCGTAGCCGGGTGGCCGTCATGGCGGCGGAGCCGTGCCACACCCCGGCGGCCGAGCGGTCCACCAGCGGCAACAGGGTGGTCGGCGGATCGCCCGTGAGAGCCTCCAGCGAATACGTCGCCAAGGGGACGCCGACCGCGGCCATCGTGTCGCGGCCCAGGTCGATGGTGTGCGCCGGTCCGGCGGCCGGCCGGGCGGCGAGGACACCGTCGTTCCCGCCGCCGAGGTGCAGCTCCCGCGCGGGCAGGGTCGCCGACGCCCGGTCCGGGTAGTGTTCCTCGGCCCGCTCCGGGCCGGGTCGCGGACGCATGACGACCCCTTGGCGCGGCCCCGGGCCGGTGCCCGCGACGTGCGCGTCGAACCAGTGGTACACCGAGTCCCAGATCACCGAGTCCAGCCCCAACAGGCCGGGAACCTCCACGGAGGCATGGTCGCCGGGCTGCAGCTCGATCCGCTTGGGCCCGCTCAAGGCATCGAAGAGATCCAGTAGCGGACCGGGTGGGAACACCGTCTCGCTCCACGCCTGTCCGAGCAGAACGGCCGTGCCGTTGTCGTTGACGCGGTCGACCACGCCGATCGGGGAGCGCTCCTGCGCCCAGCGCATCAGCTCCTCCTCCGGCACGAGGCCGGGATCGATGAATCCGCGCAACATCCGGTCGGCGTCGGCGGTCAGACTGCCGTTGCTGATCCCGGACTGGTACAGGGCCAGGCCGACCATACGGGCGCGGGTGTCACCGAGGATCAGTGAGGACAAGAGGTCCGACCAGCCGCTGAGGGCGGCGACCGCGTCGATCCGCGGGTCGGCCGCGGCACCGAGCAGGGAGACACCACCACCGTAGGAAGTGCCCACCACGCCGATGCGCTCAGGGTCGGCGGTGGTGGCGCCCAGCGCCCAGTCGATGACCGCGGACAGATCAGCGACATCCCCGGAACCGGCGACCTCCACACGGCCGGTCGAGCCGCCGAAGCCTCGCTCGGAGTAGGAGATCGCGACGTACCCGCGCTCGGCCAGCCTGGCTGCGACCTGCATGCCGTACAGCGCGTTGCCACCCCAGGGCGACGGGATCAGGACCAGCGGGTGCGGCCCCCGCGACCGCGGCTGCACTACGACGGAGCGCAGCGTCACGCCCTTATGCCCGGGGACGCCCACCACACGAGTGTCGAAGCCGCCTTCCGCCCTCGCGACGGGAACTCCCAGTGAAGTGTTGACGGCCACGAGGACAGGCAGGAGAAACAGCACGAAGAGCCGCCGCATTTACCTTTGCCACCTCTTCCGGGAACGCGCACAGTTGGTAGCCGGCCGGTCCGTCGGCCGGGACGCGCGCGGCGCCCCGGCCAACGGCTCCGGTCAGACCGGGCAGGTGTTGCGGTACTCGACGAACGTGGGGTCCGGCGCGGGCGGCGGACAGAGGAACCGGGCGTATCGGGTGTCCTCGTCGACGAATCGCTTCAGCCACGACACCACGAACCGCGTCACCGTCGGGGTGTAGGAATTGGTCGTGAAGTGATCCGCGTTGCGCAGCTCCAGGTACGCCTTCTCGGCCGGGCTCCTCAGGTTCTGGTACATCGGCTCGGCGTGACCCGCCGGCGAGGCGATCGCGTCACCGTCGGCGCCGATGATCAGCGTCTCCGCCCGCACGTTCGGGAACTCCTTGGTGGTGTGCCACGGCGCCAGTGGAATCGCCGCCTTCAGCGATGGCCGCTTGTTCGCCGCGGCAAGCGTGCCGCCGCCACCCATCGAGTGGCCCATCACGGCGGTCCGGTCGGGGTCGATCCGGCCGCGGACGGGCGAAGACTCCACCATCCAGTCCAGCGCCGCGAGCAGTTGGTCACCACGAGGGTCAGGGAAGTCGCTGACCACGATGGGTTCCAGGGTGAGGACCACGAACCCGTGAGAGGCCAGCGTCGACCCGTACCAGATCTGGGTGAACTCCGGCTCCATGAAACCTGGAATCACCGCGACCGCCCCGAAGGTGCCCTGGCTGGTGTCGGTCGGGTAGTGCAGCGTGCCCTTGTTGAAGCCACGGCCGAACTCCCCCTGCACGACCGTCGTGGCCGTGGCGAACGGCCCCCGCTCGGCCCGCACCGACTGCTCGGTCGGGTCGGGCCCCTTGGCGAAATCACGCGCGGAGACACTCGCGGAGATACTCGCGGCCGACACGTTCTCGGTGGCGAGAGCCTGCGGGCCGACCAGCGTGGCGGCACTCGCCGCCGCTGCGGCGGCAAAGACCGCAAGTCTCGAAACGACTCTACGGCGCACGTCGAACTCCTCAACGCTCGGCGGAAAATGTGGAGTTCGCAAATTAAGTGACCGTTACGGCGATGAGAACGGAGCTCGGAAAAGATCGCCGACCAGTGCCACGACCACCGGAGCGGACTGTCACGCTCGTGAGCGTCTTACCCGACCGAACCACCGTGCGTACTTGGGCATCACTGTCAGTAAACGCGCCTCATCGGCCGTAGCCGAGCACCTGGCTGCGCGCAGACGGGCGTGAACGGCCGACCAGGACTGGCTGGTCTCGTACGTCGTCACATCCCTGGCCCTACGCACGCGGCCGGTGACGCGCTCCAGCATCCGTCGCGTCGGCACGCTGGGCGCGGGCACGGCCGCGTTCAACTGCGGGAAGCAGCACCTCGGTGAGGTGCCGGTGGTTGGCGTAGGGGGGTGTCAGGACGCCGTCGGCGTTCTCCCCCCGCGAGTTCGGCCATCTTGGGGCCAGTGGCTGGGATCGGAATAAACCTTTCCAGGCCAATACCACCTCTACAGGTGAAAGATGCGGTAATTCTCCGGCCTGACACTGAACAAGATGAAGGATGGCGTTGGGATATATGGCCCAACCAGCCCGTCTGTAGCGCCCTCGCTTCGTTGAAGGCGCTGCATGTGCGTGCGAGCGAGGGAGTGGCTTTGACCGCAGAGCAGAGCAACGAGCAGGAGCTCGGCGAGCTGGCCCTCGGGGATCCGATCACGTCTGTGTCTCCGTTGCCGTACCCAGTGCTGGAACCGGATCAGAAGTGGGATTCTGCCCGGCGGGTTTGCCCGGGTCCACTACGGCGAAGGCTCACGTGGTGTGGAACGGCCGGTCATCATCGCCGACGCGTTCAACCTGGGCAAGAGCGACCTGGCCGTACTGTACGTGGGACTCGACCGGGACTACCCACTGATCACCAAGCCGCGCCAACAGCAGAGAACCGTCATCCTGCTCGGCTTCCAGGAGCGCACCGCCTCCATCCCCAGCAACGCCAAGGCCGCGCAGGAAGCCATCCCGCGTACCATCTCCGAGCGCATCGACAACACTCCGCTGGCTGTCGGCGGCTTCAGCATGGGCGGCCTGATCACCCGCTACGCCCTGGCAGCACTCGAGCAACAGCGCATGGACCACGAGACAGAGCTGTAATTCTCCTACGACACCCCGCACCGCGGCCGCGTGATCCCCATCGGGATCCAGGCGTTCGCCCACTTCATTCCCACACTGCCGGGGAAGGAGAACGCCTTCGCCAAGCAGATCAACAGCCCGGCCTCGCGGCAGATGCTGGCGCGGCACTACAACAGCGCGGACGGCTCCGTCCGGCAGGACCCGATGCGCACCCAGTTCCTGGCGGATCTGGAAAGAGTCGGCGGCCGGCCTACGCGTCCTCGCAAGGCCGCTGTCGCCAACGGTACCGGCGACGGCACCGGCCTCGATGCCCCGCCCGGCGAGATGGCACTGAAGAGCACCGGTGCCATCGCCTTCCCCGGCTCCACCTTCCACACCCAGGCCGTCGGCGCCAACGTCACGGTTGCCGAGCTGAGGCGACTGCTGCCGCCCGCTTCGAAGACCGTCAAGACCAGCGGCTTGCCCGAGCTCGACGGCGCTCCCGGCGGCACTCTCGACTCGTACCAGATCATCGCCAAGGCGCTGCGGGACAAGGGCGGCAAGACCGACCTGCGGGACCCCGCCGTCTGTTTCGTCCCCTCGGTCAGCGCCGTCGCCGTCCGCGACATCGACAGCCAGGAAAACCTCTACGTCAAGATCGACGGGCTTTCCCCGGAGGAGAGCGAGCTGGACGAGTACCGGTGCTCCTCCACCACCACCGCCCACACCCGGATCACCGCCGAACTGTGCGAATGGATCATGGAGCGGCTCCCGCGGTGATCCCATCCATGCCCGCCGGCCGGTAGGCGGGGGTCGAGCACAGCGGGGCGGTGGCCTGTCGCGGCGATGCCGCGTGGCCTCCGGGGTCAGGGAGATCGGGTTGTGACAGTCGTGAGGGACATGCGTGACGGTTGACCGAGCCATTGACAGTTCTGCTTCCCTGTCGGCCCCCGCCTCTTCCCGCAGTCCGGTCGGTGAAGGCCGGCAGGAGCGGGTGCCGCGGCATGTCGCGTGCGTGATGGATGGGAACGGTCGGTGGGCGGCACAGCGGTCACTGCCGCGTACGTCAGGTCATCGGGCGGCGGAGGCGACGGTGATCGATGTCATCGAGGCGGCACGGGCGGCCGGGGTGGAGTGGCTGAGCCTGTACGCGTTCTCCACCGAGAACTGGCAACGTCCGGGTGATGAGGTCGATTTCCTCATGCAATTGGTGCGCCGTGTGGTGCGCAAGCAGGCTCCTTTGCTGCACGCGCGGGGTATCCGCTGCCGGTTCCTCGGCGTAACCGACTCCAGGATTCCGGCAGGACTGGCCCAGGACTTCGACGACTTGATGACGCTGACCGGCAGGAACCGCGGCATGACGCTGACGGTGGCGTTCGATCACGGCGGACGCGGAGACATCGTGGAAGCGGCACGCTCCCTGATCCGCAGCGGAATGCCTGCCGATGCCGTGACCGAGCAGAACTTCGCCGCGCATCTCCCCTTCCCCGACACGCCCGATGTGGATCTCGTCATCCGGACCTCCGGTGAACAGCGCATCTCCAACTTCATGCTCTGGCAAGTCGCCTACGCCGAATGGATCTTTCCGCCGGTGCTCTGGCCCGACTTCCGCGCGACGCACTTCGTGCAGTGCCTGCACACCTACCAGCAACGCGATCGCCGCTTCGGCGGCGCGGCGCCGAACACGAACGGAGCACCACCACCGTGACCGACACAGCCAGCAGTCACCCCGAGGACACTGCCCCCGGCGCCCCTGATCGTGGCGAAGACTCCCCGCAGCCGGGCTTCGATGCACTCTCCGATCCTCTGTTCGGTCCCGGTTCGCAGTTCAACCAGTTTTTCAACGATCCGCGCTGGGCCTTGGCCATGGTCCGGGCGACCGTGCTGGAGGCCGCTCACCCGCAGATCGGCGCCGCCCTGATCGGGAACTCGACGTTCGTGGCCCACCCGTGGCGGCGGCTGAGCAACACCTTCCTGAGCATGCAGCGCATGTTCGGCGCCGACGATCACACACGGCAGCGGGAAGCGGCGCGTCTCAACCGCATGCACGCCCGGCTCAGCGGCACCGACGCGAAGAGGCGGCCCTACGACGCGATGGACCCGGGGGCCCGCGCCTGGGTCGTGGCCACCCTGTTCGAAAGCGCCGTCACCATGTGCCGGCTGAGCGGCCAGCCCCTCGAACAGGCCACCATGGAAAAGCTGTACGCCGAGTTCCAGGCCTTCCTCGCAGCCATGGGCGACCAGTCCGGCCACCTCCCGTCAACCCTGCACGAGTTCTGGGAGTACTTCGACCATGTCGTCAAGGAGGAGCTGGAGAACACCGAGGCGCTGCGCATCATCCTCTACAAGCTCTTCGACCACCTCCCCGCCCCACCGGTGCTGCAAGGTGTGCCCACCGTGTGGGCGGCCGGCCGGGCACTCGCCGGGCCCGTCATCGGCGCCATCACCGTGGCATCCCTCCCCGAACCCTTCCGCCGACGCGCAGGGCTTCCCGAGATCCCCGGCGCTCAGACACTCACGCAAAGCGCCTACCTCACCATCGGCCTGACACGCTTTCTGCCCGACAGCTGGATCCAGGCCGAAGGACTCGCCAGTCTGCTCACCCTTACCCCCGACAGCGACGACCCCCGCGCCAAAACCATCACAGCAGTGCGCGAAGGAATGAAACGAGCCGGCGCCCTCCTCCGACTCATCACGCCCCTCTCCGAGCACCCCGCACCCACCCGGGCGACCGTGCCGCAGCGCAGTGCGGAGGAGTTCTTCCACGCCGTGCTCGACCAGACCGGCGACGGCTACCTGGAGTGGCCCGACCTCGCCGCCATGGCCCGGGAACTGTCCGGCCGACTCGACCTGGACGAACCGCAGGAGACCAAGCTCTACAACGCCTACGCCGACTGGTGGCGCGAACTCCAGACAGCGCTCGACGTCGATGGCGACGGCCGCATCAGCAAAGAGGAATACGCCGCAGGCGTGCCCACCCTCGCCGGACCCGCCCTCATCCGGGTCGCCGAGGTCCTCTTCGAAGCCACCGACACCGACGGCAACCAGTCCATCGACGCGGACGAATACCGGGCCCTGTTCCGGACAGGATTCCAACGCGACACCGTCGGCACCGTCGGCACCGACACCACATACTCCCGCAGCGCGTTCGTAAAGGACTTCCTCTCCTTCATGACGGGCCGCCAACGCTCAAGCCCTTACAACCCGCTGCTCAGTGACGCGTGAGCCCCCACGTCAGCGAAGTGGGCAACACGCCGTGCAGGACGTAATCAGCGGCGACCAGAGCCCTGGGATTCCTGCGCGACCACGGCGGCCCCCACCTCTGGACCCCCGACCGGGCCACCACCCGGCAAATGGACCACTGCCACACCCCGAGGCTTACACACGGCGCTGCCGGACTCTCCGGGCTCGACGCCCTTGGGAGGCGTGTACCCGCATTGGTGGTTACCGCCGCTGTCCCAGCGCACCAGGCCGGCGGCGCTGATCGGGTCGATGTAGACGCCTTCGTCGAAGTAGGCACTCCATACATGGTGCCGCCGGTCTGCCATCAGGCACTCGACCGCACGCCCCATCGCGAAGCTGCGGCGGCGTTGCCCGTCCATCCCGTATATCTGCGCGTTTATCTGCGCGTTCTGGTCTCCAGCGCCGCTGTACCCGTGCACAACGAGTCGGCCATTGGACAGCGCGTCGAGATGGGTCACCCGCAAGTTCATATTTCGCAGGGACTGTTTGCGGACTACGTCACCGTTGTCGATGACCAGAAGCGTGATCGCAACTTCCAGACCCCTCGACCAGAGCGCCAACAGTACGCCCCGTCATCCCACTCGTCCTCCGGAACCCCATGATGCGAGACCACTCCTCCCAGCTACCGAACCCTGCGGGCGCGGGCTGCTCCACATAGCCCAACGCCAGCGCCCAGAACGCGGCCAGCTTCGCCGGGTACGCGCAGTCGATCGTCAAGCTCCACTTGGTCGCCATGAGCCCTCCCCAGTCGGAGGAACGGACTGTACCGCGCACCTACGACACCTCCTGCCCGCCACCTCGCGCGTGCCCTGCGCCTTGACGAACGGCATTACTGATCTCTCGGGGTGTTGTCGGGAAGGGTGACGGATGGTGATCCTTGCGGTAGGCCGGTGGTACGCGGTATGCGCAGGGTGGCGGGCTGACCGCCGAGCGGTCGGTGGAGCGCTGGCGATGTGCCTGGCGAGCGGGCGGTATGGATGCCCTGGCGTCCTTGGGACCGCCGAAGTTGCCGAAGTTGTCCGATGGTCAATTCACGGAGCTGGACGCGGAGCCGGCGCGGGGTCCGGCCGTGCATGGCTGGGAGGATCAGCGCTGGACGATGGCGAGAATCCGGGTGTTGATCGGACGGAAGTCTCCAAAGCGGCCCGGACCATCGGCACACACCCCCACCGCCCTGGAGATCTCCGCATTCGAGCCGCCGCCCTCGAACAACTCGACTGCCCGAACACAACGCGCCTGCGCCAACTGAGGCCGCGACAAAGGAGGAAGGGAGGAGCCGGCAACCGAAGGAGAAGGTTGATATGCCACCCCGACAGCATCGGCCTCGGCCGCGATGCCCCGCTTGCGGCCGGCCCGTTTGAGCGCGGCCTCCGACTGCGTGCGGGTCAGCCGCGCAGCCCGGGTCCTGCCCGGCGTCAGCACGGACGTCCTCGCATCCCGCCTGAAGGACATGGAGCAGCAGGGCCTGACCACGCGCCGCCGCCTGGCACCGCCCTCCGCCGCGTACGTCTACGAAGTCACCGGCCGGGGCCGCGCGTTGCTGCCCGTCCTCCAGGCCCTCGCCGCCTGGGGCGCCCCCGCCCTGGCGGAGCGCAGGCCCACTGACGCGGCGCGCGCGCACTGGTTCGCGCTGCCGCTGCTGCGGTCCCTGGCAGGGCTCGGCGCCGAAGGAGTGGTGCAGGTCCGCCTCCCCGAAGGGGAGTTCCCCGTACATGTCGGAGGCGCGACGGAGGCATACGGCGACGGCCCCGCGCCACAGGCCCCCGACGCGCTGCTCACGCTGGACGCGGAGACGTGCGTCGAGGTGAGCGAGGGCGCGCAGACAGTGGGCGAGGAGGTACGGGCGGGCTGGATCGAGCTGGGGGTGAGGGGGTTCTGGCGAAGGTGCTGGGGGCGACGTGACCGATCACAGCGGTGCGCGTCATCAGGCCACTGCGCGGCCACACCTGAGTCAGTTCGCCTGGACTGCCTGACGGTCCTTCAGCGCACGCGCCTTCGCGTTCTCCAGATGCTGCCGCATCCGGCCGGCGGCACCTGCCGCGTCCCCGGCGGCCAGTGCTTCGTATACAGCGGTGTGGTCGTGCGCGGGTGACGCCGCGTCGGAGGAGCCCAGCTCGGTGAAGAGGCGGAAGCGCTGCACATGCCCGCCGAGCGAGCGGTAGGCCGACGCCAGGAAGGGGTTGGCCGACTGCTCGGCGATCAGGAAGTGGAAGCGCTCGTCGGCCGACAGGTAGGCGCGGACGGACTTGGATCCGCCCCCCTCCGCGCAGCGCCGCAGGTCGGCGATGCTGCCCGCGAGATCTTGGAGGAATTCGGGGGTGGTGCGGCGGCCCGCCTCGTACGTGAGGGTCGGCTCAAGCACCAGGCGCGCATCCATCAGCTTGACCAGTTCGGTCTCGCTGAAAAGAGGGGCCACCCGGTAGCCCTTGAGGGCCTCGCGACGTACCAGACCGGTGTGTTCAAGCCGGGCGAGCGCTTCGCGCAGGGGGGTCTGGCTGACGTTCAACTCGCGGGTCAGCGCACCGATGTTGAGCGACTGGCCGGGCGACCACAGTCCATCCATGAACTGCCCGAGCAGCACCTCATACATCTGATCGGCCAGGGGGAGCCGACCCGACGGGCGCGTAACCATGCGAGCCTCCTTTGTCGCCCGATGGTAGCGCGGCCCCTCTCTTCGCGATCACATATTCTCATGCACCGCTATAGGATTGAGGTAGAACCTATACTATAGTTTTGGGCTCGGAGATGGACCACTGGACGCATAAGCGCAGAGCTGAGCAGAACAGAGGACTTCCCCATGGCGCAGCCCCTGTCCCCGTACGAACTCCCGCCCCGTGTCCTCGTGACGACGCCCTATCTCGAACCCGGCGGCGAAGTCGACCGGATGCTCCAAGACGCGGGCCTGGACACGGTCTTCGCCCGTCGCGCCGACCGCGAGGCCACCGGACGCACTCTGGCGGAGTGTGTCGCGGACGCGGCGGGCATCGTCGCAGGCACCGACCCCTTCACCGCCGACGTCATCGGGGCAGCACCCGCGTTGAAGGTCTTCGGGCGCTGTGGCGTCGGTTACGACAACATCGATGTGGCGGCGGCGACCCGGCAGGGCGTCGCGGTCACCTGCACCCCCGGCGCCAACCGGATATCCGTATCCGAGCACGTCCTGGCGCTGATGCTGAACTGCGCCCGGCGCCTTCCCCAGAACATCGCCTCCGTGCACAGCGGCGGCTGGACGCAGGAGAGCGGGCGTGAGCTGCACGGCACGACGCTCGGCGTCGTCGGCCTCGGTTCCATCGGCAAGACCGTCGCCCGCGCCGCACTCGCGCTCGGCATGCGGGTCGTTGCCCACGACCCTCACTTGGACGAGGACTTCCTCGCCGAGACCGGCGTCCGGGCGCGGTGCCTCGACGGCGTGCTGGCGGAGGCGGACTTCCTCACCCTGCACATCTCCCTCGACGAGCACACCCGCCATCTGATCGACGCCGCCGCGCTGCGCCGGATGAAACCCGACGCGTATCTGATCAACACCGCGCGGGGCGGGGTCGTGGACGAGGACGCGCTCGCCGACGCGATCGAGGGTGGTCGACTCGCGGGCGCCGCACTGGACGTGACCGAGCACGAGCCGCTTCCGGCGGACAGCAGGCTTCGCGCGCTCGACAACGTGCTGGTCACCGCGCACATCGGTGCCGCCACCCGCGAGGCGCGCGCCAGGTCCGGTGCCATGGCGGCCCGGCAGGTGATCGACGTGCTCGCCGGGCGCTCGCCCGCTCACCTGGTCAACCCCGGGTACGCGAACGCCGCGGCCCACGTCGGAGTGCATGTCGGAGCGCACTTCGGAGCGCACTGATGCGGGCGCCGAACGGGCTGCGTTTTGACGCCAACCTCAAGTGGCTGTTCACCGAGGTCCCCTTCGAAGAGCGCTTCGACGCCGCGGCCGCCGCGGGCTTCACCGGTGTCGAGTACGCGGACCCCTATCCGTACCCGGCCACCGGACTCCGCAGACGCCTGGCCGACGCGGGGTTGCACCAGGTACTGATCAACACCCCGGCGAGTGAGCCCGGTTCACCGGAGCGGGGGTGCGCGGCCATTCTTCCGGGAGACACGGACCGTTTCCGCTCCGACCTGGAGCGCGGCCTCCACTACGCGGTCGAGCTGGGCAGCGACTTCCTGCACGTGAGAGGTGGGGTACGGCCGCCCGGCGTCAGTGACGACCGCGCCTTCGCCCATTATGTCGGCAACCTCTCCTGGGCGGTCGAGCGGGCGCGGGGCACCGGAGTGTGTCTGATCCTCGAGGCGCAGAACGGCCGCGACGCGCCCGGCTTTGTGCCGGACACCCAGGCGCGGGCCGCCGCCGTCCTGGAGGCGCTCGCCGAACTCAGCGGGCACGGGGACGGCAGCGGCGACGGGGATGGAGACGGGCTCGGGCTGCTGCTCGACGTGTACCACGTACAGGTCCAGGAAGGTGATCTCGTCGCGACGCTGCGCGAGCACCTTCCCCGGGTGCGGCACGTCCAGATCGCCGACCCGCCGGACCGGACGGAGCCCGGCAGCGGCGAGATCGCCTGGCCGCGCGTCTTCGGCACACTGCTGGAGGCCGGATACGCGGGCTGGATCGGCTGCGAGTACCGCCCGGCGAACGGCACGGTCAACGGGTTGTCGTGGATCGCTGAGCAGGCCGGAACGGCTTCGGCGCACCCCGGGCCGGAAGTGCCCCGATGAGCGGCGGGAAGGCGGACCGCGCGCCGCGTATCGCACTGATCAGCGCCACCCCCGCCGCTGTCGCCCCGGCGGTCGCGGGGCTGGCCGAGGAGTTTCCGGCCGCCGAGCCCTGGAACCTGCTGGACGACCGGCTGTTGGCCGACGCGCCGGCTGAGGGGCCGTTGCCGCCCGCCCTCAGGGAGCGGATGCGGTGGCTCATCGGGTATGCGCTGGACGGTGGGGCGGACGGGGTGCTGCTGACCTGCTCGCTGTACGGTCCGGTCTCCGAGGAGGTCGAGGCGCGGGTCCCGCTGCTGGCGCCCGACGCGGCCGCCTTCACGCGCGCGCTGTCCTCGGGCTTCGGCCGGGTGCTGGTGCTTGCCTCGTTCGAGGCGGCGATGCGGGATTCGGTGGCCCGCTTCTCCGCCGCCGTGAGGGCTGCCGGTTCGGCGACGGAGCCGGTCGGCGTGGTCGCACCCGGCGCCTTCGACGCGGCCCGCAGGAACGACACGGCCGCGCTGGCCGACGTACTGCGGAACGCATGTCTCGCGTACGCGGCCGACGCCGATGCCGTCCTGCTCGCCCAGTACTCGCTGGCGCCCGCCGCCGCGCCGCTGTCCGCCGCGCTGGGTCTACCCGTCGTCTCCGGCCCGCAGGCCGCTGCCATGTCACTGCGCACGACCCTCACGGGGAGGCCCGCATGACCGTGACCGAACCTCACCCGCCGCGAGGCCCTCTCGGGGTCATCGCCGACGACTTCACCGGCGCGACCGATGTCGCCGTGGCACTGCGCCGTGCCGGGTTGCGGACGTTGTTGTTCTTCAGGGTGCCTGAGGGTGAGGGTACGAGCGAGGGTGGTTACGCTCCCCAACTCCCCCCGCATGACGCGCTGGTGGTGGCGCTGAAAAGCCGGATGGCCCCCGCGTCGGATGCCGTCGCGGCGTCCACCGAGGCGTGCGAATGGCTGCGCGCACAGGGCGCGGGGCAGCTCTACTTCAAGTTCTGCTCGACGTTCGACTCGACGCCGCGCGGCAACATCGGCCCGGTCCTGGACGCGCTGGCGCACGCGACGGGAGCGGGCCCCGTACCGCTGACGCCGAGTTCGCCCGCACACCTGCGGACCCAGTACCAGGGTCATCTGTTCGTGAACGGCGTCCTGTTGGGTGAGTCGCACATGCGGGACC
Source organism: Streptomyces sp. NPDC003032 (assembly GCF_053591415.1). Taxonomy (NCBI): domain Bacteria; kingdom Bacillati; phylum Actinomycetota; class Actinomycetes; order Kitasatosporales; family Streptomycetaceae; genus Streptomyces; species Streptomyces sp. NPDC003032. The sequence continues at coordinate 72,362 of NZ_JBSFTT010000027.1, forward strand.
ACCCGGTGACCCCGATGACGGACTCGTATCTGCCCCGGCTGCTGCGCGCCCAGACCCGCGAGCAGATCTCGCTGATCGGTCTTCCTACGGTACGGAAGGGCCGGGCGGCGGTACGCGCCTCACTGACGGCCGCCGGAGTGCGGGGCGCGCGCTATGTGCTGGCCGACGGCACACAGGAGAGCGACCTGCGTACGCTGGGCCGGGCCTTCGTGGACGCGCCGCTCGTCGCGGGTGCAGCGGGGCTGGCCGCCGGGTTGGCCCGTGCGTACGCGGAGAAGCGCGCCGGGCAGGCTCCGGGCGCCGGGGACACTGGGGACGCCGGGGGGACGCCTGACGGGCCGGCCGCCGTGCTGAGCGGGAGCTGCTCCCGCCGCACCCTGGAACAGCTCGCCGCTCTCGACGAGGCGGGCAGGCCCTCGTACTACCTGGACGCGGTGGCCGTACCGGATCCGGTCGCGCTCGCCGATGCCGCACTCGCCTGGTACGACGAGTTGCCCGCGGGGGGCGGCGCGCCCGTCCTGTACTCCTCCCTCGCCCCGGAACGCCTGCGCGAAGTCCAGCGGTTGCTGGGTGTGGAGCGGTCGGCGGCCGTGCTGGAGGAGGCGACCGGGCTGATCGCGGTCGGTCTCGCCGGGCGCGGGGTGCGCCGACTGGTCGCCGCAGGGGGCGAGACGTCAGGGGCGGTGGTCGCCGCCCTCGGGGTCATCGGCGCGCGGGTCGGTGCGGAGGCGGCGCTGGGAGTGCCGTGGATTCATCCGCTGGGTGGTCGTCGCCCCCTCTCGCTGTTGCTCAAGTCCGGCAATTTCGGCGGCCCGGGTCTGCTCGTCGACGCCTCCGCCGAGGGGGTCGCGTGAGCGGTCGGGCCGGTGCGCACACCCACTCCACTCAAGCTCAGGCGAAAGGGCAAAGATGTCCACGGACACACCGCACAAGGTGTCCCTCTTCAGCGCGCTCGCGGTGAAGAAAGCCCTCGACGACGTCATTCTCACCAAGTTCACCGAGAAGACCGGTATCACCGTCGAAGGGGTCTACGACCCGACGAACGTGCTGTTGCAGCGCATCGAGGAGGGCGCCCGGCCGGAGGTCATGGTCGGTGTGACCGGCTCGTTTCCCGCACTGTGCGAGTTGGGTGTGATCGACAGAGGCTCCGTACGGGTCCTCGCCCGGGTCGGGGTCGGCCTGGCCGCGCCGCCCGGTGCCGGCCAACCCGCCATCGACACTGTCGACGCCCTCATCGCGGTGCTGCGCTCGGCCCGTTCCGTCGCCTACTCGCGCACCGGGGCCAGCGGGGTCTACTTCGCCGGGCTGCTGGAACGGCTCGGCATAGCGGACGAGGTGAACGCGCGGGCCACGGTCGTGGAGAAGGGCTTCACCGCGCTGGCCGTGGTCGACGGCAGGGCCGATCTGGCCGTACAGCAGATGAGCGAATTGCTGTTCGTACCAGAGGCAGAGGTGGTGGGGCCGCTGCCGGAGGGAGCGCAGCACTTCACGGAAGTCTCGGCCGCGCTGGGAACGGCGGCCGTCGCACGGGCCGAGGCCCGCGCACTGCACTCGTTCCTCACCGGGGAGGAGGCCGGGGATGCGTACCGCGATGCGGGTCTGGCCGTACCACCGCTGGGTTGACAGGACGTATGACCGCTGGGCTGACAGGACGTATCACCGCTGGACTGAACTGCCCGGGGTTCACTGTCCACTGTGCCGCCGGGGCGGCAGGCGCCCATGAACGCGATATTCGCCTTGGTCACCTTCATCGGGGCCATCGTTGTGTGGAATGTGTGGGTCAAGCGCAACATCGGCGAGGCCATGGTCATCGGCTTTCTCACCAGCGCCGCGTTCGCCGGTACGGACGCGCCGCGCGTCGCCGGGGACGCCCTCGTCGAAGGGCTGAAGTCGGACATTACCTTCGCCGCACTGGCCTTCGTCTTCGTCAGCGAACTGCTGACCAGGACGGGGCTCGTGCAGCGGATGATCGCTATTCTCAGCTCCCTCCTCGGCCGCCGCGAGGGTGGCTCCGCCTACGCGGCGACGGTCTCGGCCGGTCTCTTCGGTGCCGTGGCGCACAACGGCGCGGCGATCGTGGCGACCGTCGGGTCCATCACCATTCCGTGGATGAAGCGTTCGAAGGCGAGCGGCGAGACCGCGGCGCTGGTCCTCTCCGGGAACGCGGGCGTCGGCGCCACCTTCCCGTTCAGCGGCGCGTTCTTCATCCTGCTCGCGGCGCCGACCGTGCTGCCGGTGCTCAGCGCGCGGGACGTGGTCGGCACGCTCTTCGTCACCGGTGCCTGGATGGTCGTGATGCGTCTGGTCATCGCGTACGTCATCGTCAGACGGCGCGGCGTGGGCGCGATGGCCGAGGAGGACATCCACCCGCTGCGGCAGTCGTTCGCGGCGGGCTGGACCTCGCTCGTCGTACTGGCTGCCCTCGCGGCACCGATCGTACTGACGACCTCGCCGACCAGCGACATTGTCGGGGAGCGTCTTGGCGGGCTCGAAGCCGCCGACGCCGTACCGCTGTTGGTCTGGCTGCCGGTGGTGATGCTGCTCGCCGGACTTGTCGTCGAGCGGCGGGTGCTGCCGCGCGCCAGTGGTGAATGGTGGACGCTGCTGTCGGAGATCAGCCCCAAGCTCGGGCTGATCGGCGTCACGATGATCTCGGCCTTCGCCGCCTCCAACGTGCTGCACACCCTGGGGATCGGTGACCAGCTCGCCCCGGTTCTACGGAGCCTTGAAGACGTTCCGCAGATCGTCGCGGCGCTCGTCGTCGGACTGGTCGTGGTGATCGTCGCCGGTCCGCTCAACACGACATCGACGCTGGCGGCGGTCGGGCCGGTCGCCTTCGCCGCGCTGACGGCGGCCGACGTCGCGCCGTACATCGCCTTCGCCGCGATCATCGTGTGGGCCTCGTCCGAGGGCTGCTCGCCGCCGGGGGCCGCACCGCTGTATGTGGCTGCCGGAATCGCCGACATCAATCCGGTACGGATCTTCGTTCCGGTGACGCTGTATTACCTCGTGCCGTCCTATCTCATCGGCGTGCTGATGGCGGTTGGGGCGATATGGATTCCCGGGTGAGCCGGTGAGCCGGGTGGTTCGGGACGTGCTGGGTGGCTCGGGTAAGGAGTATCGGATGTATATGTTCTGCCTGAATGCCTCGCGCGTTCTGGTTGCCCTCTTCCTACTGGCCGGTTTCGTGGTGGTCGCGGGCCAGACAGTGGCCATCGCCGTCGGTTCCGCCTCACTTATGACGGCCTTCGGCGGCGGAGTCGCCGACACCGCTTGCATCCTGGCCGGGCTGGCCGGAATCTTCGCCTTCCTGCTGCTCTACACGCGGAAAGGGCGGGGAAATACAGGCGAGTTGGAGGAGTGACTGGAGGAGTAACTGGAGGACTGACTACTCGCACCGGTCACGCGTGGCGAACGGAGCAAGGTGTGTCGCGGATCGAGGTGACCTCGTAGACGACGGCCGAACTCATGCTGAGACCGCGGCAGGTCAGCTGGCGCGGCGGTGTGCGGTCGAGTGCAGCTCGATGTCGAAGCCCGTCGGAGGAGGCGAGCGGTTGGTGACGCGGTCGGCCGGATGCTCTGCGACCACTGCCACGGATCACCGGCCTCGAACCGGATCCGCTCACGAAACCGCTGACGCTCGGCGGTCAGCCCGCCACCCTGCGCACACCGCATACCGCATGCCACCGGCCTACCGCAAGGATCGCCATCCGTCACCCTGCCCGACAACACCCCGAAGAGATCAGTAAACGATCGGCAACACCGAACGCACCGACGCCCTGGCAGACTTCCTGCACACCTACAACCACCACCGATGCCACACCGCCCTTGGAGGCAAGCCACCCATCAGCCGCGTGGACAACACTGCGGGTCATTACATCTAGTCCGAGGTGCGGCGGCCGTTGATGACAGCGCGCACGGCCCGGTCGCCGCGAGGGTCGGCCATCAGTCGGGCGATGTCCCACCACCGCAGCAGCAGCGCCGGCCAGTGCGGCGGGACCGCGTCCATGAACTCCCGGTTGAACCGTGCGCGGACGTTCTCGTGGCGCAAGGCGGCGCGGATGTCGTCCCGGGACGGCGGGAGGCGGCGGATGGCGGGCGGCAGCGTCGCCTCGTACTCCGGCGCCAGCTTGTGGCCCGGCTGGACCAGGACGTTCCCGCCCAGCGCGGCGGCAACCTGGCCCTCCAGTTCCTCCTGGCCCTGCACGGCACGCTCCCACCAGTGGTCCCGGAAGGCGGCGACGGCGGGATCGGCCAGGTCGCAGGCGTCGCGCTGCTCGTCGAACTCCTCACGCTCATCGCCGGGCAGGGCTTCCCGGATCGCGCCGAGAGTCTTCGCGGGATGGCGCGGCGGGGCCTGGCCAAGGTGGCGCTCCCACCGGTCCCCGCGCTCCTCGTCCGGAGGAGGTCCCCACACCAGGGCGCCGCCCATCATGCCGGGCTTCTCCGGGCCGGCCGCCGCCAAGGGGGCTTCCAGGCTGACCGCCATGAGTTCCAGGTAGGCGGGCAGCGACTCGTACTCCCGCTCGCGCTCGGCGAACCTGGTCCACTTGCACACCTCCCCGGTCTCACCGTTCAGGTAGAGGCCGTAGACGGTGTCGCCGGGGCTGAGGGAGCAGAACGGTATCCACGATGGCTTCCACAGCACCAGGGCGTCCTCATCCACGGTGTCGTCCTCGCCGTCCCCCTCCTGGAACCGCATCTGCATCTGGTAGACCTCGATCACGGCGTCGAACGGCATCAGGGCCCAGTCGCCCAGCATGAGACCCGAGCCGTTTACGCCGTCCTCACCGGCGGACAGCCGCCACAGCGCCTTCAACTCCTCCGGAACGCTCACGCCGAGGGCTTCTTCCAAGGCCGCGATCTCGTCGTCGGATGCGCCGGGCTTGAGGGCCGCGTACGACGGCGGGGCGTACTCTGCCAGCCATTCCACGATCCGGCTCCATGCCCGGGTGACTCGCACATCTGCTGGTGTGTCAGTGGTCATAGTCACCACGCTCGCATGGCGCCCCGACCCATCACACAGCGGGGCCCGAGCGCCATCCAGGACCGCCAGATAGGGCGGTCTCGAATGAGCATGAAGCTGTGGCGGCGGGCCGCCCCTCAGCGGCGAGTACGCCAGGAAGCGAAGCACTGCATGCGAGCGACGCCAACGGCGTGCACGTGCTCATGCCAGAGGTTTGCTGGTGACGTCAGGTTCAAGGGTGCGTTCGTAGAGCGCGCGGGGCCAGGCGAGCGCGGTTCCGGGCGCAGCGCACGGTGCCCTCCAGCGTCGCGGACAGCCGGCCGTCCACCTCGCGCACGACGACGTTGGCGAGCGCCTTGGGCCCGCTGTCCTTCGGCAGCTGGTTCGCGCGGCGGCGGACGTCGGCGGCGAGCGCGTGGGCGTGGCCGGTGAGCTGGGGGGCGATCTGCTCGTAGTCGTGGGTCGTCAGCGTGTCCTCGCCGGTCCACGCGAGGACGGCTTTGACGAGGCTCTCGTACGGCTCGCGGTCGAGTCTGTCCGCCCCGGAGGCTTCGTCGTCCGTGCGCTCAGCCTTGTCCGCGCGGTACCAGGCTCAGGCGGGCCGACGGGCTGGGCGGGGCTTCGGGCTGTGGGGCGCGGGACCAGCCGTGGGCGTCCATGGTCTCGGTCTCCCAGTCCTCGAACAGCTGGGGCAGTGCCCCGGGGTCACGGTCGGCGTCGCGGTGCCACTGGATGAAAGCGCGCCACCTGACCGTCGGCGACCTGAAGGGGATTCCGCGGGCCGTTCCCCGCGACCGCCTCGTCGGCCTGCTCGACCGGGCCAAGACCCCGCTCGGGCGCCTCGTCATCGCGCTGGCCGCCGTCCATGCCGTGCCCGGCAACGACATCCGCATGATCCTGACGAGCAACCTGGACATCGCCCGCGGCACGCTCGAAATCCGCCGCGGACTACTGCGGCACACCCTCTATCCGGAGGAGTTCACACACCGGCTCACCATGGAGTGGCTGACCGACCACCACCGGCACTGGCCTGCTTCGGTCAACTCCTACCTGCTGGTCAGTCAGAGATCCGCGCTCGGTCCCGATCACCTGGCCGTCAGCACCGGCCTCCTCCAGCGCACGGCGGCAGGGACGTCACGGACTCCCCAGCGCGCCAGCGTCATCATCGTCCGGATCCTCCGCTGAGCGCATCCCGCCGGTGACTGACAGGCCCTCAATTTCCCCCCGGCGGAGGTTTGGATGGGATGTGTGCGAGAACCGAACGGTGATGGACAGGCCGCCTTTGGGGGGTGCGGTGGTGGTGAGGGCGGCGTGGTGGGCTTGGGTGACGGCGTTGACGATGGCGAGGCCGAGACCGTAGCCCTCGCGGTGGCCGTGACGATCGGGCGCCAGTTTCTGGAAGGGGTGGAAGAGGCGCTGGATCTGGTTGTCGGGGATGACTGGTCCGCTGTTGGTGACCGTAAGGGTCGATTGGGTGCCGGAGTTCTGGGTGGTGATCTCTACGTGCCCGTCTGAGTGGTTGTGGCGGATGGCGTTGTCGATGAGGTTGGAGACGAGGCTTTCGACCAGCCTTGGATCCCCGGCCGTCACCGCGGGCGTCAGGTGTTCGGCCAGGTCGATGCTTCTGTCTGTTGCTTGGCCGCGGCGGGAGGCGAGCACTCCTTCGACGACCTGGGCGAGGTCGAGGGTCTCCCAACGAGAGATTCCACGCTCGCTGGTGGCGAGCATGAGGAGTGCCTTGACGAGCCGTTCCTGGTGTTCGCCGAGGGCGAGGGCTTCCTGGCATGCCGAGCGCAGGGTGTCCGTGTCGGCGTCGGGGTCGGCGAGGGCGACTTCGAGGAGGGTGCGCAGGCCGGCGAGGGGGGTGCGTAGCTCGTGGGAGGCGTTGGCGACGAAGTGGCGTTGGGCGTCGAAGGAGGCTTGAAGGCGGGCGAACAGGTCGTCGAGGGTATAGCCGAGTTCGGTCAGCTCGTCCGTGGGCTCGCCGAGGCCGAGGCGCCGGTGGAGGTTGCCGACGTAGATGCTTTTGGCGGTGGCGGTGATGGCGCGTAGCGGGTGCAGGAACCGGCCGGCGACGAACCAGCCGAGTGCCAGGGCGACGGGAATCAGAATGACCAGGGCGACGGCGGATCCTGTGAGGAGGTGGGACAGGCTGATCCCGCGCCCGTTTCCGGTGGTCACGCTCGATGCGGGGTGGCCTTCGGGTGTGGCCGCATCGACGCTGGCGAGCAGGACGATGACGACGGCGAGGACGAAGCCCCCGGCGGCGTAGATGCCCGCCGCGTAGGCCAGCGCGAGCCGTGTCTGCAGGGACCTTCTGGCGAGCTGCTGGGTCGTCATGACGGTCCGATGCAGTAGCCGGCTTCGCGGATGGTCTCGATCACGGGCGGGTCGCCGAGCTTGGCCCGCAACCGGTGCATGGTGTGCTTGACGGCGCTGCTGAAGGGGTCGGCGGCCGCGTCCCAGACGCGTTCGAGCAGTTCCTCGGCGGAGATGACCAGACCGGGTGCGGCGAGCAGGCATTCGAGCAGGGCGAACTCCTTGGGGCTCAGCTCGAGGCGCCGGCCGGCCCGGAATGCGACGCGGCGGGCCGGATCAAGAGCGATGTCCCCGCATGCCAGGGTGGGCGGTAGCGGTGGAGTGGCGCGGCGGGCCAGGGCACGGACGCGGGCGACCAGTTCGGCGAACGCGAACGGCTTGGGCAGATAGTCGTCGGCGCCGAGGCTGAGCCCGACGACGCGGTCCTCGATCGTGTCGGACGCGGTGAGCATCAGCACGCGCGTCGCGCAGCGGCCGTGGGCGAGTTGTCGGCAGATCTCGTCCCCGTGGACGCCGGGCAGGTCGCGGTCGAGGATCACCACGTCATAGCGGGTGACGGCCAGATGATCGAGGGCGGCGGTCCCGTCCAGGACGACATCGACGCCCATGCCCTCGTGGCGCAGGCCGGTGCCGATGGAGCGGGCGAGGACCTCAAAGTCCTCGACGACGAGGACCCTCACCGTCCCCCACCGCCGGTCGTCGTGCGGGCGGGGCGGCCGAACCGGTCCGCGGGTCGAGGTGGCATGCGCCAACGATGCCAGATCCCAGGTCTCAGCCGGGTCGCAGCGGCTGCAACCGGGCTGGAACCGGGTGCCGCGTACAACCGTCGGCATGAGTGCATTTCGAACCGTGAGCCCGCTGCGATGAGCGCCCCAGGGATAGTCGTCGCCGGACTGCGCAAGCGATATGGGGCCACGCTGGCCCTCGACGGCATGTCCTTTACCGTCCGTCCGGGTGTGGTGACCGGTCTCGTGGGGCCGAACGGGGCCGGGAAGTCCACCACAATGCGGGTGATCCTCGGCCTGGACGCGGTCGATGAGGGCACCGCACTCATCGAGGGCAAGCCGTACCACAGCCTTCGGCATCCGATGAATCATGTCGGTTCACTGCTGGACGCCGCGGCTCTGCACGCCGGCCGCAGCGGGCGTAACCACCTGCTGTGGCTGGCGCACACGCAGGGCCTGGCCGCGCGGCGGGTGGACCAGGTGATCGAGCAGGTCGGCCTGGTCCCGGCAGCCCGGCGCAAGGCCGGCGGCTACTCGCTCGGCATGCGGCAGCGGCTCGGGATCGCCGCAGCCCTGCTGGGCGACCCGCCGATCATCATGCTCGATGAGCCGTTCAACGGCATGGACCCCGACGGCATCATCTGGATGCGCGGATTCCTGCGGTCGCTGGCCGCGCATGGCCGCGCCGTGCTGGTCTCCAGCCACCTGATGAACGAGGTGCAGGACACAGCCGATCACCTCGTCGTGGTCGGGCGCGGCAAAGCCGTCGCCGACGCCGACATGGCCGACCTCATCGCGGCCGCCTCCCGGAACCGGGTGACCCTGCGCACCACGGCCAGGACGCACGCGATGAGGGTCCTCGCGCATGCCGACGCGAGCGTGGCGGCCACGGGCCACGACACCCTTACCGTCTCCGGCCTGCCCGCGGAACGGATCGTGACGCTCCTCAGCCAGAGCGCGGTGCCGTTCTCCGAGGTATCGGCACACCGCGCCACCCTTGAGGACGTCTACCTGGAACTCACTGGCGGGTCGGTCGAGTTCCGCGCCGCGACGCCCACGGAGGTCTCGCAGTGACCGCCACGCTCACGCCGTCCCGTTTCCGGCAGCGGGACGGGGGAAACAGCTTCGCGCATGTAGTGCGCGCGGAGTGGACCAAGTTCCGAACCGTCCGCGGCTGGGTGACCGGCATGCTGGCGGCGGCACTGATGATGGTGCTGTTCGCCCTGCTCGTCGGCGTCAGCAGCAACCAGAAGGGTTCACCGCCCGTTCCGATCGGACCGGGCGGTGAACCGGTCACCGACAGCTTCTACTTCGTGCACCAGCCGCTCACCGGAAACGGCAGCATCACCGTCTCCGTCTCCGCGCTCAAGAGCAGCATCCCCAAAGGCCCCGGGGACCTGCGGCCCGGCACCGTGCCGTGGGCGAAGGCCGGGCTCATCATCAAGGGGAGCACCCGCCAGGGATCACCCTACGCGGCGATCATGGCCACCGGCAGCCACGGCGTGCGGATGCAGGACGGCTACGTCGACGACACGGCCGGCCCCCCCGGTCCGGTCTCCGCCGAGTCCCCCCGCTGGCTGCGGCTGGACCGCTCGGGCGACACGATCACCGGCTATGCCTCAACCGACGGCACGAAATGGACCAAGGTGGGCACCGCGCAGGCGAGCGGGCTCGGATCGACCGCGCAGGTGGGGCTGTTCGTCGCCTCTCCGCCTGCCGTGGGCGGCGGGGGCACCGCCGCCAGTGTGTCCACAGCCACCTTCGGGGATCTTCGTACCCAAGGGAGCTGGGCCGGTGGCAACTGGACAGGCGGTCAGGTGGGAGCCACATCCCCCAGCTTCGCCGGCTACCCGGAGAACGCCTCGGGTTCGTTCACGGGATCCGGCGCCCGGTTCACGGTGACCGGTGCCGGCGACATAGCGCCCGCTGTCCGCGACAGCCTGCCGACCGGCGGGCTCCTCCGGGACATCCTCGCCGGCACGTTCGCCGCGCTGATCACGGTGATCGTCGTGGGGGCGCTGTTCATCACCGAGGAGTACCGGAACAAGATGATCCACCTCACCCTCGCCGCGAGTCCGAGGCGGAGCCGGGTGCTGGTGGCCAAGGCGATCGTGTTGTGGGCCGTCACCTTCGTCGCTGGTTTGGTAGGGGCGCTCCTCGCGACTCCGCTCGGTGAGCGGCTCGCCCGGGGCAACGGCGTCTACATTTTCCCGGTGTCGTCCTGGACCGAACTGCGGGTGGCACTCGGGACCGCGGCGCTGCTCGCGACCGCCTCGGTCCTGGCCCTGTCCGTCGGCGCCCTCTTCCGGCACAGTGCGGGCGCGGTCACCACGGTCATCGTGGCCATCGTGCTGCCCTACATCCTGATCGCCATCCCGTTCATGCCCGCAGGCGTGTCGAAGGGGGTGGCCACGGTGACGCCGGGCGCAGCTTTCGCCGTCCAGCAGACGCTTGAGCCATATGACCAGGTCGCAAGCGCTTACACGCCGTACTACGGCTACTACCCGCTGGCGCCATGGGCCGGGTTCGCAGTCCTGGCCGGCTATGCGGTGGCAAGCCTGGCCGTGGCCGCCGCCCTTCTCAACAGGAGGGACGCATGAGACTGGCACTGCGCGCGGAATGGACGAAGATGCGGACCGTCGCCAGCTCTCTATGGCTGCTGCTCGGTACCGTCGCGGCAATGGTGGCCCTGAGCAGCGTGGCGACCTCGGTGGTGAACTGCACGGCCAGCGGCTGCGGCGGCGACACGACCAGGCTCACCCTCATGGGCGTCTACATCGGCCAGGCTCTGGTCGCCATCCTGGCAGTGCTGATCATCAGCGGGGAGCACAGTACGGGCATGATCCGCACCACCCTGACGGCGGTGCCGCGGCGAGCCGCCGCCTTCGCGGCCAAGGCCCTTACTCTCACCGGCGTCGTGGCCGTCGGCGGAACGGTCGCCGTCCTCGGGTCGGTGCTCGCCGGCCGGCTCATCCTGCCCGACCTCGGCGACCAGGCCCTGTCCCTGTCCGACGGGCCGACGCTGCGCGCGGTCTTCGGGACGGTCCTCTACCTGATTCTGACCGGGCTTCTGAGCTTCGGCATCGCGACCGCCGTGCGGGACTCAGCCACCAGCACGGGGGTCGTCCTCGGCCTGCTTTACATCGTCCCCATAGTCTCCCAGACCATCAGCGATCCGTACTGGAAGCAACTGCTGGAGAAGATGGCACCGATGAGCGCCGGGCTCGCCATCCAGGCCACCACCGGTCTCGGCAGCCTGCCCATCAGCCCCTGGGCCGGCCTCAGCGTGACCGCCGGGTGGGCCGCCGCGGCGCTGTTGGCCGGCGGCCTGCTGCTGCGCATACGTGATGCCTGAACGCCCTCCCCGGCCCGTTCACTCCGCCCGTGATGAGGATCTCTGGCATCGGGTGCGGGGTGGCCAGCACGGCGACGATGGTGACGTGCTGATCGCAGTGCGGGCATTTCCGGACGGTTCCGCGCCGCCGGCGTCGGCCTGGCGGCCGTCCAGACCGGCGCCGGCGGGGCGACGTCACGCAGGGACGCCGAGCGGCGGGTGCTTGAGCACGCGGGGCTTGTACTCGACCAGCTGGACGCGGCCGTCGAAGGTGCGGTGCTCGATCATCTCGAGGGCGACGTCCGGATAGCCGTCGTAGATGCGTTCTTCGCCCGTGGCCCCGGTGATCACCGGGAACATCACGACCCGGAAGCGGTCGACGAGTCCGGCTCGTAGCAGGGACCGGCTCAGGCTGAGGCTGCCGATTGTGCTGAGGAGCCCCGAGCCACTCGACTTCATGGCGCGGACCGCCTCGACGGCGTCGTCGCGGACGAGCGTGGAGTTGGCCCACGTCAGTGGCTCCTCGAGTGAGGAGGAGAACACCACCTTGGACGCTTGCGTGAGCTCGTCGACGGACGCCTCTTCTTCGGGCCTGAACTCGTCTTGGCCATTTGGGACCTCGCCTGCGGCGAAGCCCGACATCAGGCGGTAGGTGTTCGCTCCCATCAGGTAGGTGGCCTCGGGCTGCTCGCCGAGCCATGCGAGGTACTCCGGGCCCTCGAGGCCCCAGAACCCGGGCCACCCCTCTCCCGATGCGTGGCCGTCGAGGGAGGTGATGAAGTCGACAAGAAGCTCCGACATGGCGCTGTCCTTTCCTGGGGTGTCACGAGCTTGGACCGGCCGGGAGCCACAAACTCATCGGCCGCACTGTGGAGTAACGAGAAAACCCATGACGCTGCAGCCGATCAGATCGGCGGAGCGCCACCCGCGAACGGCCCGGGCCAACCGTCACGCTCAGCCGGGCCAAGTACAACGCTCAGGGGCAACTGAAGCCCGACCACAGCGTTGTGGCGTTGGGGCACGGCATATCCTCTACCGGCGGTAGAGGGGGGATGGCAGACGAAACGAGCATCAAGGTGAGCGGCTCCACCCGGGACCGCCTGGCCCAGCTCGCGGCCGAGCAGAGCACCACCATCCGCGGCCTCGTTGAGGAACTCGCCGAGGCGCGGCCCACCGCCTCGGAGTTCGAGGCGCGCGCCGAGCAGGCCCGCGCCGAGCTCGCCGGCGCCCTGGGCGCCAAGTCCAGCGCGGGACACGCCTCATCGCTACCGGTCGGGGTGGACGGCCCTGACGCCGGTGCCCTCGTACGCCTCGGGGGTGAGCGTCAGCAGGAAGCGGCCGGTGGGGAAAGCCGCGGAGGGACGGGCCGCGTGGATGGCGTGCACGCCCGCCCAGGAGTGCCCGGCGCGCAGGAGCTCGGAGGCGGTGAGCGCGGCCGCGGTGTCGAAGGCTTCGATCGAAGTCGAGGCCAAAGCTCGCACCCTGCTGGAGGGCCTCGGCGCCCGCCAGGGCGGAGCCGCCGCGTAATGGCGCCCATCGCGGTCGTCCTGGATCACACCGCCGCCACCGCCCTGCACAACCCCAAAGACTCCTGCAACGAGGCCGTCGCCGCCCGGGCGTAGGGGGTGCCCAGGCCGCCGGAAGCCTGGACGTAGAGCGAACGTGGCCTCACCTCACCGCCACCGCACCGCGAAGTGTGGGGCGGTTGTGGCCTGCCGCCGCAACGCGCGGCCCCGGACGCGCGATGCGAACCGGGGCCGTCAACTGACGTCTGTGGCGCTCGTTACCAGGCTTTTGGCGGACCATCTCACCGGTGATTGCATCCCGCCATCACCCACATGAGTGGGTTTGCGTCTCAGTGTGGAGAGCCCGTCCCTGGCTCCACACGCTGAACGGGCGGCCTCATCTGGGCCGCCCCTTCGGCTGTTCAGCGCACGCGTCCCAGGTGGATCACGCTGACACGGATCTGCTGGTCGTTGATCTCGTACATCACGCGGTACCCGCCGACGTGGACGCGTAGCACGTCGGCGCTGCCGAACGCTCCCTTGGGACGTGGGTCGGCGGTGAGGCGGTCGACGGTGGCGAACACCTGACGGATCCCTTCGGGGTCGTCCTTGGCGAACTGCTCCGCCTGGGCAAGAGCCTCTGGTTCCCAGATGACCTCGTAGCTCACGCCTCAGCTCCGCCGAACACCCGGCGGTACGCCTCTTCATGGGAGACGCTGGCGTTCTCCCCGCGGGCCTGGCGTGCGCGGTAAGCGGCCAGCGCACGCAGTTCCCGCAGTTCCAGGGCGTCGGCGGGGCTGACCAGTACGGCGACGGTCTGCCCGTGGTCGGTGATGGCCACCGGCTCCCGGGTAGCGCTGACCTCCCGCGCGATGGCGCCTAGGCGGGCGCGCGCTTCCACGATCGAATAGCTCGTCTCCGTCATGCACACCAGCTTACGCAAGTGTGCACATGACGGCTGTCCTGCTCAGTCTTCTGCTGGGTTGGCTTGGCTGTCTCGACTCGCGGGGTCCGTCAGCCATCGGTAGTAGGTGGCCGGGCTGATGCGGCTGAGCTTTTGGGCGCGGGAGCGTGGCGCACCGAGCCGGTCGGCCTCCAGGGCTGCGGCCTGGATCTGCGGCAAGAGCTCCTTGGCCTGCTGCAGAAGGTCGGCGCGCTTGGCGCCAAGGTCGGCGAGGGTCTGGAGTGCCGCAGCCTGTGCTTTCTCCGGAATTTCCATGCTGGGCAGCATAACGCTCCACTTCCCTGAGAAGCTGTCTTGTACTCCGAGAAGTAGAGCCCTGCTCCGGTGTCCGGAAAGGCAAACCCCGGCCACGACGGAAGGGCGCCGCCACCATGCCTCTGACCTGCACCAACAGAGGGGCAATGATGTCCGACCGCATCACCGCATCACCGCATCACCGCGTCGAGCGAGAACGAGCACCGGCTGTCTGAAGCGCTGAGCATCCTGCGCAAGGTCACGCCCACCACCTCCAGCGACGACAAGGGCCGCCTCATGCTGTACCTCGACTCCATCGAGGTCGAGATCGGGATCGACCGGATCAACACCACCCGCTGAACAACGACGAGGGAGATCAACCGATGAGCGAGCAGACCCTGGAAGAAATCATGGAGGCGCTGCAGCGCGCGGCCGAGGAGCAGCAGGAGGCCACGCGCCGCTACGCCGAGGAGATGGCGCGGTTGGCGAAGGAGAGCGAGTGACGCTCCTTTTCCCGCACCCCCTTCCGGTTTCGGCGGGGGGTGCGCTGGTTTCCCAGTGTCTACTGATGGGCGGCAGGTTTTTTCACTGTGCGGGCGTCATCTGTATTCACTGGGCAAGTTGCAGGGCGAGCCGCCAAGAGCGCGCGTCCAGAGGGCGGCAAGCGGTCCTCTGCCGGGTATCCCGGTCGGTGTCCCGCGTGTGTGTCCCGGTTGGTGTTGCCCCAGCTGTGACCAGGGTGTTGAGCGGGTCCCCCCGGTGTTCGCGGGATGTGGGACACCGGGACACGGGGTGGACGGTCCGGTCTGCGGGGGCGGCCTGATCGAGGCCGAACTCCCCCTGGACCGCGCTCGGTACGAAGCGCTCCTCACCGCCGTTCTCGCGTGGACGGATCCGCACCGCACACCCCGCGATTACGAGCAGATCGCCCTCCAGCTGACCGGCCACGCCCGTGCGGTCGCCGCCGACGTCCGGCGCCACGCCGCCGCCCTGCCGAAGAACGACGGCCGCGTCGCGCTCGCCGAAGTCGTCCTGCGTGCAGCCGGCGGACGCCTGTCCGCACCGTTGGAGGGCACCGCCGGCTGCGCCCAGAACCGCGCCCGTCTCGTGCGGGTCCTCTACGAACGTCTAAATCAGGCTCTGAACGGGCACGCCCGCGTCGCACGCGGCCGGACAGAAATCCGGACAAGACCCCGACCAGGTCGGACAGACAGCTGACTGTCCGGGACAGGCAACTCCCGTTGACCTTCGTCAGCTCGCCATCGCAAGCTCTGGCCTGCCCGGCAGACAAGCGGGCCAGTGTCCCGGCAATCAACTGGAGGAGAGCGTGTCTCGTACCATCGGAAAGCTCCTGGGAACTGCGGCGGCGGCCACCGGCCTTGCGCTACTCCCGTCCGCAGCGAGCGCGGCACAGGGGCCGATCAGCGGCGCAAGCTACCGCGGATGCACCACGGTGACCGGCACCTACGGCTGGGAACTCACGAACGCCGGCATGGACCTGTACCGCACGTGGGGCAGCGCCCGGCTCGTCAACCACCCGTCCAAGTGTCCTGCCGGTTTCACGGCCGGCGTCCTGCAGCGCTCGACGACACACACCACGGATCGCAGTTGGAAGACCTATGCCGGGGTCAATCCCGGCGAGACGTTCACGCGCGATCTGGGTGACACGGACGTACGCGGTGTCCGCTTCCGCATCTGCAACGTACACAGCGGCGGCGTCGTCGACGGCTGCGGTCGGGTCCAGTAGTCGCGGACAACTGCTGACCTTCAAGGCGTGGTATCGGCAGAGGCCGACAGATGGGACCCGCCCGATCAGGGGTGGAGCGGGGGTGCTGGACCCGCTCGGCCTCCGCACCCGGCGGTCCGGCTGTCGCCTCCGGCCGCGAAGGTGCTCGATGCCCTGCCCGAGCACGCGGAGCAGATGGTCTGGGACATTCTGGATGCCGCGGCCGGGAACCTGTGAGGCTTCCCGCAGTGGGGGCGTCGGCGACCCGGAGGGCGAGGACGTGCGGATCGCGTCCACATGCGGCCCGACTCGTACTACCTGCAGAACCAGCTCGACAACCCGCAGTCCGACCAGCAGACGGACTGGACGCTGATCGGCACGGACTTCGACGTCGTTGTGGTGCCGGGCCGCCGCGCCGTGCAGATGGACGCCGCCCACAAGGTGATGTTCGACAGCAGTGAGCAAATCAACCACCAGACTCTGCGCAGCCGTGCGGACGACCGCACGTTCGATCTCCGCTACCAGAGCTTCGGCGAACCCTGGGTGGAGACCGGCGGCGCCTCGCCGGTGCGCGTCGGCAGCAACGCCTGGTACTGGCACGCCGATTGGTGAACGAGGCACGGGGCGCCCGGCGGGTGGTGCTTGACCGGGCCCTCGGCGGCCCCGGAGGATCGCGGCATGGCGATCAAAGGCGTGCTGCTCGACTTCCCCGGGACGCCGTATACGCGTGACGCTTCCCCGGCCGCCATCGTTGCCCAGGCATGATCACACGGAGGTCAGTTACAGCCCTGTCCCTCACCGCGGCGGTGGTGGGAGTCGGATTGGGCACAGCCACCCCCGTCTCCGCCGGCGGCATCGGTGATTTCCTCTCCCCGCCTTTGGCGTCAGCTGCGCCAACCTCAACAACGGGGCCCACGCCAGCGTATCCACCACGCAGGGCACTGGCGCGGCCAACGGAAACCTTGCCGGACTGCCCCTTGGCAGCGCCCTTAACCAGTGCGGCGGCGCCGACGTCCCCACGGCAAAGAGAAAAGGCGGGGGTCACCGACCGATGCCCCATAAGCCGTCACCTTCTTGATTGTGATTCTCAGGGGGAGGGGGTGTCTGGGCTGGTGTTCGCCGGGACGTCGATGGTCTATGGCCCTGCGGTCAGCCACAGAATCAGGCACGCGTCGAGCTCCTGGGAGTGCCGGAACACCATGCTGATGCCGCGGCCGCCGCTCTGCTCGGGCAGCAACTCGATGACGTAGGACTCGCTGCGCGGGTCGGCGAGCGGCAGGCCGCGGGCATGCGCGGGGGTGGGGTCGTCCTCCAGCGCGCGGCGTACGGACTCGACGGCGGCCTGCTCGCTGCGGGACAGCTCCCGCCGGATCTTCTCGGCGGCGTCGCTGTAGAACGCGTGGGTCACCGGGCGGCCTCCTCCAGCTTGCGGCGGAGCTCGTCCTCGACGTCGTCGGTGGTGCGGGCGAGCGCGGCCATGCCCTGGGGGTCGTAGCGGAGCTGGACGCGGTGGCGGTAGGCCTGGGTGAGCTCGCGCGCCTGCGTGAGGTCGTCGAGGTCGAGGGCGTCCAGCTCCTGCTCGAACCGCTGGCGGTCGACGGGGAAGCCCCAGGTGCTGAGCGCTTCGCGCAGCTCGGCGAGCGTGCCCATGGGCGGGTGGAAACCGGGCCGGTCGGCCGGATGGTCGGGCTGTGCGGTCACGGTGATCTCCTCCTGGCTGCGATGTCGACGCTACTCGCCTACCGCCCGGACGCGGTACGTCCCGGCGGAATCCGCACACCCTGATACCCAGGACCGAGGCCGCGCCGCTCACGCCGGAGCCGGAGCGGGGTCGGTGGCGCGACGAGCTGCTCCTGGTGCTCGTCCTCGTCGGGGTCGGCGGCTGCGTGTTCGCCGGGCGGGAGGCCGAGGCGCTCGCGGAACCGGGTCGGCTGCTGACTGATGGCGAACATGGCCGCGGTGGCATCGGGGTGCGCGGCCGCCAGGGCGAGCGCGGCGGTCTCCATTGATTCGACCGCGTCCTCGACGGCGTCCAAACTCCAGTGGCACGGCGGGGCGCCGGCGGCGGCAGCTCGCACGCGGCATTGGCCAGGGCTTCGGCACGTCCAGCGACACCCGGCGGCGCGGCACCGGTGGGCAACAAGTCCATGGCCTACTCAGTGAGCGTGCGGGCCCTATATAGGGAGAGGCCCCGGCGGCGGGCAGCATCGGCCGGACGTCGCCCGCCCGCCCACCGGCACACCGCGCGCCCTGGCTACGCCCAAACGGCTGCACCGGCTGCACCGCACCGCCGCGGCCCACGCCCTCCAGGGGCTCTGCTATGGCCTGGGCACCGCCGCGTCCGGCCTGCTCGGCTACTGGATCCAGCAGCAGTACCTGTGAGGCCCGCACGTCACACAGCACATTCGCTAGGCAGCGCCAGAAGAGGGAGGTTCCCTCTCGTGCCGCCCCCTGTGCACGGCACGATGTTCCGCATGAGCCACTGGCCCATCCTCGTCACTGCCGGCCGCTGGGGCTTGTCCGCGGGGTTCCTGTGGGATGGCCGGTCCGGGGCGGTGCCCCCGGCACTCCGTCAGCGAGTTGCCGGAGTACCGGGCGGGTGGCTCGAAGTGCCCGAGCGGTCTTGTGGATGCCGTGTGCGACGGGGATCCTGTCGCCGCCGCTGCTGTGTACGCAGTCGGCAGAAAGGAGCGGCCGTGGCCGCCGACGGATTCCAGGGTGGCAAGCCCGAGTTGACCATTGCGTCTTTGGGGGATACCGGCCATGGCAAGACCACGATGGCCAGTGCGCTGGTCAGGATGCTCTCGCAGGCCACGGGCGCTCAGGCGGGGGAGGCGACTGACGGCACCAGCATGCGCCGCTTCGGGTACGAGACGTCCCGGCGCCGTTACCGCCACCTCGACTGCCCCGCCGACGAGGTCCCCGGTCTTTTGAGGACCCAGACCTTGGACGGCGCGATCCTGGTCGTCTCCGCGCTGGACAGCGTCACGTCCCAGACGCGTGAGCATGTGCGTCTGGCCCGTACAGCCGGTGTTCCGCTCGTCGTTCTCCACAACAAATGCGACTCGGTCGAGGATCAGGAATTGCTGGATCTGAACGAGGTGGAGATCCGCACGCTGCTGACCCAGCACGGCTACGACGGCGACAACGCTCGCATTGTCCGCGGCTCCGCCTACGAAACCGCGCGCGGCAACGGTGTCTGGCACAGCATGTTCGTCGCCCTGGTCGAGGCGCTGGACGAAGACCTTCCCCAGGGGCAGCCGAAGACTGAGCTTCCCGCGCGGGCGCGCCTGGTGGCCAAGCACAGCGGCAAGGTGCTGGACGTCGCGGGCGGCGCCGCGACGAACGGCAACGGCGCGCGCATCCACCAGTGGGAGTGGAAGGGCGGCGACAACCAGAAGTGGAGCATCAATGCGGCGGGCGACGGCTACTACTACCTGGTGGCCAAGCACAGCACCAGGGTGCTGGATGTCAGCGGGGGGCCGGACGAAACCCGCAACGGTGCTCGTGTCCACCAGTGGAGCTGGGTGAACGGCGACAACCAGAAGTGGCGTATCGAGCCGGTGGGTGACGGCTACCACCGCCTGGTGGCCAAGCACAGCGGCAAGGTGCTGGACGTCGACGGCGGCGCCGCGAAGAACGACAACGGCGCGATCGTCCAGCAGTGGGACTGGGTGGGCTGGGACAACCAGATGTGGCGTCTGGAGCCCATCCAGGACAGCGACTGGTGAGCCCTCCGCCTGACGTGATGCCGCCTCCACTGCTGAACGGTGAACACCGCTGCCAGCGAGCCGACCAAGCTGTCCGGCCGGTCATGACCGGCGCCTCGCGACACGTTCAGGAGGCAGCTTTCGCCGTGCCATGATCAGCGCATGAGCGAGTACTCCTGGCCTTCCGAGAACGGGAGGTGCCAAGCAGCCGGTGCCGCCGTGGCCTGGCCTGAGTTTGAGTTTGAGTTTTCATCTCCGGCCAGCTTGCGCAGCCCTACCTGCAGAGTGTCCCCGCCAGCTGGCCCCCGGTTTCGGGGTGGCTGACGAGGGGTGCCGAAACTCCAGGGCGCCGACAGTCTGTCCCGCGGGTGTTCCGTAACCTTTTCCTTCGAAGCAGCCGAGCTGCGTGCAGTTCCCAGACATCACCACGTCCCGGCTGCCATCGCCGTCAACATCGAGCGCCTCCGCGGACTGCCGCCAACCGGGGAAGCCCAAGCCCCCACACCCCGCCGACCGACGGCCTCGCAGAACTACCTCGACCAGCGCGGGATTTCCCGGCCCAGGTCCTGGGCCAACCCTGGGCAGCTGGCCTCGGCGACTCCAAGATCCCCGACAGAGTCAAGCAACAGCAGGTGCACTCGAACGCCACGCGGGGGCCGGCTGCGGCACCTCCAGCACCTCCAGCACCTCGGCGATCTGGGTATATGTCAGCGGTGTGCGGGGCGTGCTTCGATGAGGTAGCGCTGACTGTGTGCGATGAAGGGTCCGTGCCGCTGGATGAAGTCATGGATTTCTCTGAGCTGGGTGCGGTAGGTGTCGGTGGTGAAGCCGGGGACGATCCAGATGACCTTGCGCAGGAAGTGGACGACGGCGGCGATGTCGAAGAATTCCATGCGCAGTGCTTCCTGGCGCAGATCGACGACGTCGAGTCCGGCCTGTTCGGCTGAGGCTGCGGCCGTCATGGCGCTCATGGCCAGGTCGGCGCGCTGCGGCCCTTTGAGGAAGTCGGTGAGTTCACGGACACTGGCCGAGCCGACGCCCTGGGACAGGTAGGTGCCGCCCGGGCGCAGCACCCGGCTTACTTCGTCCCATCGGATGGCACTGGGGTGGCGGCTGACGACCAGGTCGAAGGAGTTGTCCGCGAAGGGAAGATCTGCAGTGTTGCCGGCCTGGACGACGTCGGCCTGCAGGGCGGCGAGTTGACGCCGGGCGACAGCGACGTTGGGGGGCCATCCCTCCGTCGCGACCAGCACGGGAGGGACAACGGGGATACCGGAGAGAACCTCACCTCCCCCCGTCTGAATGTCGAGCCCGGCCTGCGCCTGGGCCATCCGGTCAGCCAGCAGCCGGGAGTATCCCCATGAAGGACGCTGTTCGGTGCCGCGCCCCTGAAACCAGGAGAAGTCCCAACCCTCGACCGGTACGGCCTGCCCTTCTGCGAGGAGATCATCGAAAGCTGCCATGGGCCGAGGGTCGCAGCCTCGCAGCAGGCGCGCATCTCAAAGCTCCACGGCTTGTTACCGGGTATACCGGACAGTCGGAGCAGGGGCGGTCGCTCGCCGCCCGGTGGGACTTCGCTGGCCGCGAGGTGCACCTGGGGGAGGAGACGCTGTGGCCGAACGCATTCGCGATGCCGACAGCGACAGCGTCGACGAGTAAATCGCCACGCTGCGCACCGAACTTGATATTGCTGGCCTCGCCTGCGACACCCGCCATCGAGCTGGCCTGCGCCTTCCGCCAGGCCGTCCTTGACGATCACACCGCACTGCACGCCAACGCCACGATCGCCCGTCTACGGGAAGACGTCCGACGGCGATCACGCCTGCTTCGTCGACATGGCCCAGTTCATGGCCGACATGTCTGTCGAGCAGGCCTGGGCAGTGCGGTGGCTCGACAGTGAACAGGACACCCGCAGCCGCTGGCGTGGCGTGGTCGTTGCCCGCCAGGCGCACCTGCACGCCGGGCGTTGAGAAGCCGCTGATGAAGCCGGCATGCCAAGAGGGTGGAGACCGGGCCTGTGCGTCCCGGCGTAGAGGAAATGCGCTGTCCCGGCCCGTTTTGGCCCCTGCCGAGGGAGGAGGGTGGGGGTAGGACGTTCCGGCCGTGTCGAGCTCCCCTCCGCAGCCGGTGCAGTCCGACCGTGGGTGTCGGCGTTGCGGGAATGTGCCGGCACCCACGGAATACGGGCGGGACAGGGGCACGGACAAGCGTGAGCCCGGACCAAGCTGCTGTTTAACGGCGCGTTCGCGGGCTGTGATTTCCCGCTGCCAGCGCGACCGTTCGGCTAAAAGGGTAGTGCTGACGCCGAGAATGTGCACTTGGCCTTCGGTGTCGCGGGCCTGGCCATGGCCCGAACCAGCCTCCGGAGCCCGCATGTTCCTGCTGGCCGGCGGCGCCGTCTACCTGGTGCTGTGGCTCTACGGCCTGATCATCGACCACCACAGCAGCGCCAACTTCGTACCGCTGAACAACGCCGACGACTGGCTGCACTTCGCACTCGGCATCGGAATGATCGCAGCGGGCACGCTGCTCACCCGTCGCACCACTGCGGCCAGGTGACAACAACTGGGCGACGTCCACCCCGAGGAGCTGCCGTGTTCTGCAGGGTGAGGACGACGGGGTATCTGGGCACGGCCCAGTTCGTGCCTGGCTGTCCGGGCACGGAACTCTGGGCCCGCGTCCTGCGACGACCGTTTGGAGGCGTGCTGGACGAACGACGGGACCGACTGCTGTACCCAGGTGCTGGCCTCGATCTGCACTGCAAGGACGTGGTGTCACGGACCTGGGGCGTAGCGGTCGATGGCCTTGACTGGACCCAGCGCCGCGACCTGCTCCAGATCTTCCAGGGGCTCACCGCGGTCGCGGAACTTGCCTGCAAGACGGTGGGCTGTGGGAAGCCACGCCTGCACCAAGCCACGCCTGGCCCAACTGCTCGACCAGGCGTTGCCGCTCAGGGCCGACGGGAGGCACACACATGTTGATCAGGGCGACCCATCCGCGCCGGGCGGTGGACACCCCGGACGAACCGCGTCGAAGGCGCCGCTGATGCCGGCGGTGCATGCAGTGACCGTCGAGGCCCCGGCGGCGCTGCCCGCCCGGGCGCTTCGAGGACAGCGTTCGTTCAACTGGACCTGTCCGTCGCTCGCGGGCCCGCCACGATACGCGCGAATTCGGCGCGCAGCCGGTCATGGCGTTCCACGTCGGTCCATACGTCGGCCGGGTGCGGACGCGAGGTGTACCAGGCCCACAGGCATGCGCCGAGAGCGGTCATCAGCGGTATGAGCAACCAGGTCAGTGCGGAAATCCGTTCTCCCTTCACAGTGGCCATGTGTCCGTACAGGCGGGCTGGTGCGGGCTCCGCGCCTCCTGGGGGAGCCCGCACCTGGGCGTGCGGGTCAGGACTGCAGTTCCTTACGGCCACCGCTGATCTCGATCTTGCGGGGCTTGGCCTGCTCGGCGACCGGGATGCGCAGGCTCAGCACGCCGGCGTCGTATGCCGCCTCGATGTGCTCCGCGTCGAGGGTCTCACCGAGGAAGAGCTGCCTCGTGAACGTGCCCGTAGGCCGTTCGCTGATCAGGACTTCACTGCCTTCCCCGGTCACGGGCTTCCGCTCTGCCCGGACGGTGAGCACGTCCCGCTCGACGTTCAGGTCGATGGAGTCCGGCTCCACACCGGGCAGGTCGAAGTGCACCCAGAACGATCCGTCCCCGTGCCAAGCGTCCATAGGGACGGCGGCGGGGCCAGCGGCACCGTTGAATACCCGCTGCGCCCATCGGTCCAGCTCACGGAAGGGTTCAGTACGCATCAGCATGGTCATCGCCTCCTCGTCGCTTCCGTCGCGTGGCTTCAGGTCCGACAACATCCATATACCGCAGGAGGGGTAAAGTTGACAAGGTGCGACTCAAAGAAGTTGTGGCGCAGGTGGGTAGAGAAGCTGAGGGCGGCACGTCCTCGCGCGAGCTGAGGACGCGAGGCTGAGAATGGAGAGGTCGGGCGTGCATCGATTTGGACCGCCAGAGGGTTCCGTGAGCACGGCCGTAACCGATGGGTGGCAGAGAGGTTCCTGAGCAAAGCAGATGAGTCAGTCTTCTGCTGATGCAGCGACGTACGGTGTGGTCAGGCACAGCGAACAATGACTGGCGTGAGGGTCGACGTCCGGAGCCCGACAGCCTCGCGGATCTTCACCGTCACCGCTGTTCGGCGAACGTCCACAGGAGCTGCGCATACCCGTCCCGCTCGTCCTCCCGCACGGCACTGAGCGGCACCGCCCGGTGATCCAATGGGGACTAGGATCTGGCGTCGCGCAGCTGCTGCTGCTGGTCGAGGCGGTCGGCGCCGGGCGCGGACGCTTTCACCCACAGCGGCAACGCCCCCAGCGCGGCGGCCCAGGGCAGTAGTTCCGGTTCCGGCGGCCCCAGGGCCCGCAGACAGCCGTGGATCTGCTCGGTGCGCAACACCGGGGTCCGTGCGTTGTCTTCCATGCCCCCCGTCATGTACCCAGCGTCCAACCGGCCGCAGCCGCACGGGACGACCCTCACCGGGGGGCGCATGGCGGCGCTTCTGCCTATGCGACGTCTGCTTGTCTCGACGTCAGTTGGGCGCTTGCGGTCGGGACTGTGAGGTGTGCTTCTGCCCCTGGGGCCTCATGGGAAACTCGTAGTCGAAGGTCGGGCTGAACACGGCAATCCCTGCGAATCAACTGCTGGGGGTGTCGTTACGGTCGTTACGGTCGTTGCAGCGGCTGCACCACGTGACGTGGCGGACAGCGGGTCGGGCCCTGGACGGGAAGTGGACGGCGCCGCGGACGAGGTCGCGGCGCAGGGAATCGCGGCTCGATCACCGCAATCGCGATCGGCCTCTGCCTTTTGTCCCGGGTTCCGGTGTGGAGTATCAGGCTTTGCGCGCTGTCATGAGCGCATAACCGACATGGGGCAGGGTGGCGATGGTTTCGAAGCAGCGCAGGCTTTCGGTGAAGTGGTCCTCGTTCATCGCGGCGTCATGGGCCCCGATGGTGCGGAAGCCGGCAATCATGCCGTGCAGGGTGCGCTGGGTGTGAGCGGTGACGTCGGTGAGCTGCAGCAATTCCAGATCGGCTGCTTCGATCAGGGCTGGGTACGTGTCGATCCTCTCCAGGCCCCGGGAGTGGACGATGGAGGTGAACTGGTCGATCAGAGCCTGGGTGTCATCGTCGGGGATGGGGGCGCGCAGGACGATGTCGGCGATGACCAGGCGGGCGCCGGGCCGCAGGACGCGGGCTGTTTCGCGAAGGACGTGGCCGCGGTCGGGCATGTGGAGCATGGATTCCAACGCCCAGGCGTGATCGAAGCTGGCGTCGGGGTAGGGCAGGTCCATGGCGTCGGCGTAGCAGAAGCGGACCTGGTGGTGGAGCGCCTGGGCTCGGGCAGCGGCATTGGCGATGTCCACCTGGTGCCGGCTGACGGTGATGCCCGTGACGTCGGCGCCGGTTTCCCTGGCAAGCCGCAGGGCCGGCTTGCCGGTGCCGCATCCGATGTCGAGCACTCGTTGGCCGGGATGCGCGTCAAGCCGGGTGATCAGCTGGTCGGTCATCCGGTCGGTGGCCTCGGCCAGGGACTCCTCCTGGCTCTGCGGATCGGCCCAGTACCCGTAGTGGAGATTGTCGTCGTGGATGGTGCGTGAGAGGTCGGTGAGCTGGTCGTACATCTCGCCGACCTGATCGCTGAAGGGGTGCGACATATTGTCCTCCACGCCGGGCTGGAAATGGGGCCGTTCTCGCGTAAGGCGCAGAGCGGTTTGTGGCGCCAGCAGCCAAAAACACGCCGGGCGCGGCAAGAATCCGAGGATGGACAGGGAGAGTGTTTTACAAATGCAGTTGGCGACCAACTGCTCTTCGCCGGTATGACAGGTAACAGCACAGCTTTCAACAGCTCTCCTTCCCGCTCGCGTGGTGGTTCACCGGATCGGGCCTGGTGATGGTCCGAACGGTTGACATTTGACATACCCCACACAGGGAAAGGGAAAGGGCCTGTCATGGCAGCGCGTAGCTTTGAGTCCCTGGCGCCGCCCGGCACCGACTTCACTGCCGATCCCTATCCGGTCTATGCGCGCCTGCGTGAACGCGGCCCGGTGCACCGTGTGAACACCACCACGCATGGTGAGGTCTGGGCGGTTCTCGCTCATGAGGAGGCCAGGGAAGCACTGGCCGATCCCCGCCTGCGTACCAGCCCGATCGGTATCGGCGCGCCGGAGTCGGACCGGGGCGTCCTGAACCGGACCATGCTGGAGAGTCACCCGCCCGAGCACACGAGATTGCGCAGACTCGTTGCCAAGGACTTCACCAACCACCGCGTACGGATGCTGCGCCCCCACATCCAGCAGGTCGCCGACGAACTCCTGGACGCGATGGCGCCGCTCGGCCGCACGGACCTCGTCGAATCCTTCGCACTGCCCCTGCCCACAGCCATCATCTGCGAGCTCCTTGGCGTGCCCGTAACCGACCGCACCGACTTCCACCAGTGGTCAGCCGACATCGTCACCGCCACCAGCGTGGAAGCAGGGGCCGCTGCCGCACAGGCCATGGCCCAGTACCTGGCCACTCTCGTTGACGCCAAGCACTCCGGCCAGGAGGGCGAGGATCTCCTCAGCGCCCTGGCCCGAGCCGCAGACGACGGCGACCGGCTCTCCCGCGAGGAACTGCTCGCTATGGCCTTTCTCCTGCTTTTCGCCGGCCACGAAACCACGGTCAACCTCATCGCCAATGGCTGCTACGCACTGCTGCGTCACCCCGACCAGCTGGCCGAACTGCGTGCCGACTGGACGCTGCTCGACGGCGCGATCGAGGAGATGCTGCGCTATGAGTCCCCGGTCAAGGACTGCGCCCTCCGGTTCGCCGCGGAACCGGTGAACATCGCAGGCACTGCCATCCCCGCCGGGGAGCGCGTACTCATCGTCCTGGCCGCGGCCTGCCGCGACCCCCGCCGTTTTACCGAGCCCGACCGCTTCGACATCCGCCGCGACACCCACGGACACCTGGCCATGGGGCACGGCATCCATCACTGCCTGGGCGCTTCACTCGCCCGCCAGGAGGCCGCCGTTGCCTTGCGCTCGCTCCTGGAGCGCTGCCCCGACATCGCCTTTGACGCCGACCCCGCCGACCTCGTGTGGAGGCCCAGCATCTGGCTGCGCGGGCTTGCCCGCCTCCCTGTCCGGTACTCACCGGTCGCACCCGCTCAGACAAACCAAAAGGCCGCACCGCCACCGTGAGACAGAGTCACGAGGAGCACTACGCGACCCCTGGCTTCGACATGACCGGATCATGGACAGGGCCGGAAAACCTGCCCTCGCACATCCTTCAACAACTCCGATGCTGCCCTGCCAGCTACGACCTGTCGCCGTCAGCCGGCCGGCGGTGTTCTGCATCCCCAGCAAAGTTGCAGGACCATCTACTACTGATCATCTCGGCGTCATGTCACCGGAAAGGTCGACGAAACCTCCAGGTCAGAAGCGCCTTCATCGGGCGACATCACGCTGGGAATCTCAGTAACAGCGGCGGTCCAGGCATGGCGGCGAAGGCGTGGAAGCAGCACGTCGGGGTAGCCCGCTGAAGGTTGATCAGGCAAGGGCCGCGACAACCTGGGGAGGTCACAGCGGCCCTTTCCTCCTTCCCGCCCGGTACAGCGACCGCGCCGGACAAGGCGTACACCAGCGCCTGCGCACAAGACCGTGCGTGCAGACCCCTTGACGCTGATCAGCAGGCGGGCGGACCGTGACGGTCCGCGTCACGCTCCACCCCGAAGGGGGGGCCTCGCATGTCGTTCACCAACTGACCAAGGGAGTCCGTACGTGACCACACAGATCACCTATCGCCTGCTCGTCGACACCGCCGCCGTGGCCGATGCGGGAACGGACGCGACGGTGCGTGTGCAGCTGATCGGCGAGAAGGGCAGGAGCCCGGAGATCGAACTCAACACTGAGGGCAACGACTTCGAAGCGGGCTCCAGGGGGAGCTACGAGGTCACGATCGATGACATCGGCGGCCTCAAGCAGGTTCGCTTCTTCCACGACAACAGCGGAAGCTGGCCCGGATGGTGCCTCGGCCACTGCCAGGTCCAGCCCGGCACCCGCACCTCCGAGTACATCGAGGGTGCCGGAGGAGGAATCGGCGTGTTCGACAACGGTTCCTACTGGAACGCGGTCCTGCCTGAGGGCGGTGACGCTGTCACGGTGCCCTCCATCTTCGGAAAGAACAAGCGCCAGGTCGTCGGCGTCTGGCTGTCCACGGACCGCGGCGGTGTGGACAAGACGTTCACGCTGGACGAGAAGCGCGTCATCGGTCTGCCTGTCGCCGTGGGCGGACCGCCCGCCTGACGCCCGCCTGTTGTTGCGGGCGGGCCTGCCTGACGCCCACTCGGGCAGCCCCGCCCGCACTCTCACTCGACCCGTCGGGCAGGTCCTGGACGCCGCGGTGCACGCACATCAGCTGGGCGACGGTGCTGTTCTTGTCTTTGCCGGCGATCAGAGCGGGGCCGTGGGAGCTGTGGCGGCCGGTCTGTGCGCCGTTGTTCCAGCTGTTGCCGTCGAAGCGGGTCCAGAACATCTGCGCGGTGGTGCCGCGGTAGACGCAGTACAGCTGGTTGTTGTAGACGGCCAGGCCCGGCCCGGCGGACGTCTGCTGGGTGCCGATCGTTCGGGGGGTGCTCCAGCGGGTGCCGTCGAAGGTGTTCCAGAACATTGTCTTGCCGTCTTCGGCACGGTGCACCAGATACAGCTTGTCGTTGTAGACGGCCACGGCAGGGGATGAGGGGCTGGCGTACCCGCCGGGCAGCTGCGTCCCGGGGCTCCAGCCGCCCCGGTCGGGGTCATAGACCGTTGAGAACAGGTGCCGTTCGTGCGACCCGCGGTACAGGCAGTAGATCTTGTCCCGGAACATCGCCAGCGCCGGGTTCTCGGCCGTCATCTGGCCGACGAACTTCTCGCTCTCGCTCCAGCCGTTGGCCGGCTCGTACACGTTCCAGTACAGCGAATAGTCCTCCACCCGCACCTTCACCGGGATGAGCATGCCCGGCGCCAGCCACGGCGAGACGAGCTTGACGGGACCGCCATCGGCCACCTGCTTGATCCACTCGCCGCGCAGCTCCGCGTAGATCTCCACGATCGTGCCGATCGGCTCCTTGAGGAAGGCCGCGACCACCTCTCCGATGAGCGGCGCGATCTCCGCCGCGAGAGCCGCCCCCTCGGCATTGAGGTGCACCTCGAACTTCCACCACATCGTTTTGACGCTGACCTCTACACCCCGGGTGGCCAGCTCCTTATGAGCCAGCTCCGCCCGCTCTACGACAGCGGTGCTGGGGGTGAAAGCGCGAGGATCTTCAGCCTGGGTGTCACTCGCGGTGCCCTCGTCTGTCGACATGACCTCTCCTGCCTGCTCGAGTGCACCGACCAGCACCACAAACGACGCGGTCGGCACATGCGCAGCTCGTCCCGCGCCGGATCATCACAGCAGCAAGTAATCACACGGGTACGGGCCGTACTCAAAGACGGCGTTGAAGCGACCCGACAACGGCCCGGAAGCTCCCGGTTCGGGTGCCGCTCGGTACAACGACTGGGCGTCGTTCTGTGACGCGGAGTTCGGCATCAGCCGCGCCCAGGCGTACCGGCTCCTGGACGTCGCCCGCTCCCTCGCCGCGATCCGCGGCGCCATCGCAGCCGGCGCCGAGACGTCCCGCACGCGAGACAGCGACCCGGCCGCAGCGGCCGCGCTCGACTACGGCCTGTCCCGGCGCGCCCTGATCCCGTCCCCGGGCGTACGGACACCGTCGCGGAGTTGATGACCCGCCGACTTGCCACTCTCGCCACTGACCTTTCCGTTCAGTTGTCGGGGCTGGCATTGCTCGATCCCTGCGGTACGCCGGGGCCATGAGATATGCGCAGGGCGGTGGTCTCACTCCGCAGGGCCAGGCCGCGAGGGAGCGGGTGCGCATGCTGGCTGTCCAGTTCCTTCGCGATCAAGGAACTTCTCTCCCAGCGCCCCCAGGCGCCCATCGTCCTTTCCATGCCGACTTCGGCGGTGTCCTCGCTGCCGAACCCAGTACAGCCGCCCCCTCCAGCGGGCGTTCTTCCTGTCGAGCCAGGTCGCGTGCTTGACCGTGGGGACGTGGGAAAACGAGACGTATCTGCGCAAGTACAAGGGCTACACGCACGCGTCAAATCCTGGTAGATAAAGATCAAGCTTAGACGTCGCTTCTTATGGCTGTCGGAGCTACGACCTTGCTGTCTGGGAAGGCGTAGACCGGCGGATGGCAAGACCGCCGCCCAGGTATTCAACGACTGTACGACCGCTACATCGACAGCGAGGTGGAGCAGCCTCCATCCGAACGCATAGCGGCCTGCGCGGCTGCGCTGCTCAAGCGGTGGTGCGACCTCACCGGGGACGAGGAGGACACCTCGCCCTTGCTCCAACGATGGTCCAGGAGGCGTCTGCCTACGCGGCGGCCGTGGCGAAGTCCATGGGCCTCGTCTGCTTCGACGTACAGCGAAACCGGCTCAGGCCATGAGGGGAGCGCCAGCCGGCGGTAGCTGATGAGGGCTGCGGCTATGCCTACGAAGGCGAGGAAGTGTTCGGCCTCGCGTTCATAGCGGCGGTGGAGACGGTGGCAGCCGGCCAGCCAGGACACGGTTCTCTCGACCACCCATCGATGCGGGCCCAGCCGCTGCGAGGAGTCAACACCCTTACGGGCGACGCGGTGGCCGGATGCCGCGCTTGCGGAGCCATCGGCGCAGGTGGTCGTAGTCGTAGCCCTTGTCCGCGTGCAGTTTCGCCGGCCGCCGACGCCGAGGCCCGCGGCGGGACCGGATGGGCGGGATGCCGCGCACGAGGGGCTCCAGGCCCTGACTGTCGTGCATGTTCGCGCCGGAAATGCTCAGGGAGAGTGGCAGTCCGTTCCGGTCGCGGATCAGGTGGATCTTCGATCCCAGTTTGCCGCGGTCGGTCGGTCGGTCGGATTCGGTCCGGTCAGTGGCCCCCTTTTGCCGCCCGCAGACTGACCGAGTCGATCGCGCATCGCGACCAATCCAGCTCGCCCCGCGCTCGGAGTTACTGATCCTTTCGGGGTGTTGTCGGATGGTGGGTCGGTTGGAGTCCGGTGCCGGCGAGGCAGCCGTCGATCAGGTCGGGGCGGTGTTGGATGTGTCGCAGGCCGCGGCGGAGATTTGTTCGAGGTGGGGTGTCGTCGGTGAAGGCGATGTTCGCCGGCGGGCTGCGCCGCGGGAGCGACCAGACGCCTTCCACCGGGTTCAGGTCCGGTGCGTAGACGACACCGTCTAGGGTGTTGGCGTGGGCCACCGCCGTCTGAAGCTGTGCGTTGACGTACTGACCGTCTTGGTGGGTGTCCTGCTGGGCCTGACCGCCAACTACGTGACCAGCCGCACGGACGGCGTACCGTGGCCGCTCCGCGTACTCCAGGACTGGTCGCTGCCCCTGCTCGGCGGGGCGGCGCTGCTGCTCGTCGCGGGGCAGTTGGCGCTGTACCGCCTGGACCGACCGATGCCCTCGCGGCCCGTTTGGGACGCGTCGCAGCCCCCGTATCCGGGCCTGGAGGCGTTCACCGAGGCGGACGCGGGTGTCTTCTTCGGCCGGGACCGCGAGGTGCGGGAGCTGGTGGCGCGACTGCACCCCCTCGGCGCGGCCGCGCACCGCTTCGTGACCGTGATCGGTCCCTCCGGCAGCGGCAAATCGTCCCTGGTACGGGCCGGGCTTGTGCCCGCGCTCGGCGCGCGCCGGCAGAGGTGGTGCGTCGCGGCCTGCTTCACACCGGGGACGGACCCGCTGGGCGCGCTGACTACAGCTCTCGAGGACGTGTCCCGGAATTCCTCGGGCGGCCGGTTGTTGCTGGTCATCGATCAGTTGGAGGAACTACTGCTCCAGACGGACGAGGGGGAGGCGTTCCTCACGCGGGTGGCAGAGGCCCTGGCGGTGAACACCCGCCTGTGGGTGGTGGCCACCCTGCGCTCGGACTTCCTGACGGACCTCCTGGAAGCCGGTCATACGGAACTGGTGCGCGAGCCGCTGCTCATCGGCGTACTCGGTCGCGCCGATCTCGTCGACGTGATCGAGAAGCCCGGCGAGAAGGCGAACCTGATCTTCCCGCCCGCCCTGGTCGCTCGCATGGTCGACGACACGGGTGGCGGCGACGCGCTGCCGCTGCTGGCGTACCTGCTCCAGGCCCTCTACCTGAGGGCCCGCTCGCGAGGTCATGTGACGGAAGGCGACTATCTTCGACTGGGCGGCGTGGAGGGCGCGTTGTCCGAACAGGCGGACCGGATCAGCGCGGAGCTGCGGGCGGCCGACCCCGGTGTCCCGGTGATGGACGTCCTCTTGAAGTTCGTGAGCCTGGACCACGGAGAGCCGACGCGACGACGGGTCCGCCGGGACGACCTGACGGACCGCGAGTGTGCCGTCGCGGACGCCTTCGTCGCCGGGCGGCTGCTGACCGGGGACGACGGCGTCCTCGACGTGGCGCACGAGGCGCTGTTCCGCCGGTGGCGACCTCTGTGCGAGGCGCTGGAGGCGAGCGCGGAGGCGCTGCGACGCCGCACGGAGGTGGAGCGGGCGGCGCGGGACTGGGTGCACGCGGGGCGGGCGGAAGCGTATCTCCTCGAGGGGCAGCGGCTTGCGTCGGCACGCGTGTGGGTGGGCCAGGCGCCCGGGGTGTTCGAGGGAGTGCCGCTGGTCGTGGAGTTCCTCGACGCTTCGGTACGACGCGACCGCGCCGCCCTGGTGCGCGTGGCTGACGCCGTGGCGCGGCGGGCCCTCCAGGACGTCGGGCACGACCCGGAGCTGGCGCTCCTCGCGGCGCTGGCGGCGGTGGCGGAATGCGCGCCGACGTCCCTGGTCCAGCAAGCACTTCACGCGGGGCTCAACGCGTCCCGGAAGTGCGCGGTCCTGCGCGGGCACGGCCGGGACGTGACCGCGGTAGCGTGGTCCAGGGAGGGCACCCATCTCGCCACGGCGTCGGACGACGGGACGGTGCGGGTCCTGGAAGTGGGCGGCGAGCACCCCGACACCGCCCGCGACCCGGTCGTCCTCACGCGTGATGGCGTACGGATACGGTGCGTCGCCTGGTCGCCGGAGGGCCACAGAGTCGCCGGTGGAGCACATGACGGCCGAGTCACGGTCTGGGATGTGGCGACGCGGGCCGTGCTCGCGGAGCTGGCCGAGCATGACGAGCCGGTCGACGGACTGGAGTGGGAGCCCGAGGACGGTACGCTCCGCGGCACGGATGTGCGGGGCACGACCCACTCCTGGGACGGCGGGACATATACCCGCCTGAACGCCTTCCCGGAGAGCGGACTTCCGCCCCGACAGGTCGTGCCGTCTCCTGACCGGCGCTTCCGTGCACTGCTGACGGACGGCCATGACGTGCAGGTATGGGCCATGGACGTCCGGAACGAGGGGGAGGCACGCCAGAGCTTCTCCTCGCGGGAACAGCCGACGTGTGCGACGTGGTCCCCGGACAGCCGCTGCCTCGCGGTGGGAGCCGACCACATAGTGCGGGTGTGGGAGGTAGCCACTCGACAGGAGACAGTCCTGGGCCGCCACGCGGATACCGTCGACGCCCTCGCCTGGCACGGACACCACGTCGCGTCCGTGTCGCGGGACCGCACCGCGGTGCTGTGGGACGTCGCAGGGGTATGCGGCCGCACCAGTACGTTCCTGGCGCAGTGCGGAAGCGGGGTCACGAGCGTCACGTGGTCCGAGGACGGCTCGCGGTTCGCGGCCGGCACCGAGCAGGGCAGCGCCTGGGTGTGGGGCCTCGGCGAGGGGAGCGCACCGGTGGAGTTCTCCTGGATGGGGCAGTTGGTCACCGTCGCCCTGTCACCCGACGGTACACGCCTGCTCAGCGCGGGGCGGAACCCTCAGGTCGCAGTCTGGAACGCGGCCACACCCGGCACCGCACCCCTCATCGCTGTCGGCCATGGCGAACGTGTCACGGGCATTTCGTGGGCCCCGGACGGTACGCGTGTCGCCGTGACCGTCCGCGACGGCACCACGTGTGTTCGGGACGCCGGGACGGGTGACGAGTTGGCGGTGCTCAGTGCCGAAGAGTCGTACTGGATCGGCGGTGGCGCGTGGTCCCGCGACGGCCGGTTCCTCGCGGCCTCGTCGACCGATAACCGTTTCTGTGTGTGGGACGTGGAGAGGCAGGTGGTCGTGACGACGTTTCGGGGGCATAGCGACCGTGTGCAGTGCGTCGCCTGGTCACTGGACGGCCGCCGGGTCGCCTCCGGCTCGCGCGACGGCACGGCCCGCGTCTGGGACACCGAAACCGGCGCGGAACTGTGCGCATTGCGCGGCCACCTGGACCGTGTGCAAGACGTCGACTGGTCCCCGGACGGCCACCAGGTCGCCACCGCGTCCTGGGACGGCACCGTGCGCCTCTGGGACCCGGACGAGGGCCGTGAACGGGTGGTTCTGGGAGTCCACGACGATCAGGTCAACGCTCTGGCCTGGCATCCGAGCGGTACCTGGGTCGCCACCGGGTCCCGGGACGGGACGGTCCGCACCTGGGAGACAACGACGGACGTCGACGCCCTGGTGGAACTGGCTCGTTCCCGCGTGTTCCGGGACCTGACCGCGGAGGAACGCCGTGGTCTGCTGCTGCCCGCGGGGCCAACACCCTAGTCGGCGTCGTCAAATGATGCTGAGTTACGCATTATGGGTGGACGGTGTCCATGAACTGCCCGATGCTGAGTGGAAGTTCAACCGTCCGTTACTGCCCCGGCCGAGTCGGGGACGTAGTTGGTCGGATGACCGCAGCATCTTGAACGGGATCGTGTGGCAGTTCCGGGCCGGGGTGCCCTGGCGGGACGTGCCGGAACGGTACGGCTCGTGGGCCACCCTGCATACCCGCTTCCGCCGGTGGGCCAAGGACGGCACGCTTCCAGGTCAGCCATACCACCGCCGCCCGCTGGGCAGACCGCTACCGGCACTCGGGAGCCGCCGGGAACCGGTGCGGCTGGCCGCCCGATGCGGCATCGCCGCCTCCACCGCTCACCGCATCCTGCGCCGTCACGGCCTGCCCGCCTTGGCAGCCTGTGACCGGGCTACCGGCGAACCCGTGCGCCGCTACGAACGCTCCCGGCCCGACCAACTGCTCCACATCGACGTCAAGAAGCTCGGCCGCATCCCGGACGGCGGTGGACACAGGTTCCTCGGCCGGGCAGCCGGCAGCCCCAACAAGGACCGCCGCAACGGAGCCGGATACGCCTACCTCCACACCACCCTGGACGACCACACCCGTCTCGCCTATACCGAGGACCTGCCCGACGAGACCGCCGCCACCTGCGCCGGCTTTCTCACCCGGGCTGCCGCCTGGTTCGCGCGACAAGGCGTCACCATCGAGCGCTTCCTGACCGGCAACGCCTGGGCCTACACCAAGAACACCTGGCGCGACACCTCCCGCGACCTGGGCATCAGTCCGCGCTGGACTCGGCCCTGGCGGCCGCAGGAACGGCGAGGCCGAACGTTTCCACCGCCCCCTGCTCGACGAATGGGCCTACCAGCGCGGCCCTACGCCTCAGATGCCGAACGCCAGGCCGCGTTTTCCCGACTGGCTGGCCTGGTACGACTACCACCGACCCCACACCGGCATCATCGGCCACACCCCAGCCAGCCGTGTCACCAACCTGTCCAAACAGCACACCTAGGCGGGTGTCTGGCCAGAACGGAGGTCGGTCATACGCTCCACGGACTTGTTCATGCTGTAGACGATGTTCGAGATCCGGAGGCTGCCACCGAAGCGGACCGGGACGACGAGTGAGTGACCGTTCTGTTCCGGGCGGGCTTCGACAACGTCGAAGACCCTCTTCCCGTCCAGTGCCACCACAAAGTCCAGGCTCTCCACTGTGATCAGCTCGAATTTTGGAGGGATCTCACCCAGGAGAGGGACCCGGTAGGCGTCCCGCCAAGCGACGACAAGCCTCGCTCGCAGCCGCGCCCGGACGCGCTGCTCGGTCGGCTGGAACTCGCAGCGAAACTCCAGGAGCTGGTTTTCCTTCAGCCAGCTCTCCTCGAATCCCGGCGGACTGTTGAAGTCGAGTTCGTAGTCGGGTAGCGGCACTCTGACGCCGACCAGGGTCTTCCGAAGAACGCGCGCCTTGCCGAGGGTCAGGAAATCACCCCCGAGATCCAGAGGACCCCGGCCAGGACCAGGAGCAGGAGCAGGGCGGCCACCGACGCCTGGGCCATCGGAGTCCGCCACCAGGCTTTTGGGTGGGGTCCCGCAGGGGCAGCAGCAACGAGAGGCCGCGGTGGCCCCAGCGCCGGCAGCTTTTCGAAGGGCATGGCCGGATCGCCGACCTGGCCTCCTTCAACCAGGACCGCGAGTCGTCCCGGGAACAGGTCGACCACGTCCTCCGCCTCGGAGACCAGGTTGAGCAGATGCGCCTGCCCCCGTTCCGTGCCGGAGAGCAGGGCCGACAGCCGGGTGAGGAAGGCCGCCGCGGCCCCGGGGGCCGCCCGTCCGGCGATCCACCGGTCGGCGTTCCCGGTGTGCCCGGCGGGGGCCTCGTACCGTACGGGCTCCAGGGCGGTGGTCGCCGTGAGCAGCCGGTCGGTCAGTGCCGCGCGGTCCGCGGTGTGTTCGGCGGGGGCGGCGAGCAGTGGGTCCACCTTCTCGGCCGGGCACAGCCCGTCGAGGAGGCCGGACAGCTCCCCACGGCCCTGTTCGTCCGCCGCGAGGTCGGCCAGCAGGTGGGAGGCCAGGCTCAGGACGACCGCCTCGTTCTCCTCCGCGGTGTCGTACGCGCCCTCCAGGACGAGGGTGTAGTAGATGAGCCTGCCCCCGGAGTCGTTGCGGGCTGACGGGATGCCGCTGAGCAGCACCCGCCAGTGCTCCTGGCCGTCCTCGGCGACAGCGAGCAGGCAGGGCCGCTCGGTGGCGATCCAGTCGCTGTATGCGTCCCACCACCGGGTGCCGGGTGCGGAATTGATGAATTCGTAGTCGAATCCGCGTGGTGTGCCGCGAGTACGGAGGTGCATTTGCACGAGGAGGGTCCCTTACCTTCAGCGGGCCGGGTCAGCTCAGGTGGTGCAGGCGGGGGCTGTTCTGCCGCTCGGCCAAGGCCGCCAGCACGTCGAAGAGGGACTTGGTGGTCTCCTGCGCTTCCAGGTAGCGCTCTCGGTGGTTGTCGGCGACGCGCTCGCGACGGCTGCGCTCCCCGTTGACCTTGAGCCACAGGTCGCGAAAGAAGCCCTCGCGCAGATCGGCGTGCTCCCTGGAGTGCCGGGCGGTTGCCTGGCGCTGGGCGGTGGCTTGCTCGCTCTGCATGCGCGCGCTGTCGACCAACTGGCGGCAGAGCAGGCTGATCAGGTCGTCCAGGCCCTTCCTGACGATGGTGCCGGGCGGCCGGACCCGGTACTTGGGCACCAGGATGACCCCGCCCGGGGCGTCGGCGTGTGGCGTCCAGCGAGCCGAGACCAGCTCCACGCATCCGTAGGTGTCGATCGGCAGATAGCGGATCGAGGCATGCGGTGCGGCCTCCCGGATCGTCTCGAGCACCTCGCTGAACTGGTCGACGACCTGGTGCCTCAGCTCCGCGGACTGGTCCTGGAGACTGCCACTGTCCGGCAGATACGTCTCGCACTTGACCGGACAAAAGATCACCATCGCGGGCTCGCCGGTCCGCTCTCGGCGGTTCTTGGCCCACCGCAGCACGACCTGTTTGATCTGGAACACCCTGAGCTGGGATGTCAGCAGGGGGGCGTGTTCGGCGCCGGCCTCCATGAGGAGCACCGAGTCGATCGGCACGATGAGCACCGAGCTGTCGGCCAGGAACGCTTCGCACTCGTTCCACTTGTGCTCGTGCTCGGAACTCTCGCCGCCGTTCTCCAGCCAGCCGCCGGGATAGTCGAGGATGTCGAATCTGATGGGCAAGTCCCGGCCCCGCGGTTCCAGCAGCAGCCGGAACCACGACGGGTCGCTCGTGCTCGGCATCAGCTTCGGTTGGAACACCCGGGCTTTGAGCGCCCCGCTGACCAGGTTGTCGGTGGTGGCGATCCGGTTGCGGGTGGGCCGGTCGGCAGCGGTCAGCTGCACCGCGGTCTCCCGGTTCAGCAGCCGCTGCCCCTCCGTCAGCAGGCCGGCGATCAGGGTGCTCTTGCCCGCCTGGCTCGGCGCCAGCAGGCCGATCTTGTACTCGAAAACCGGGCCCTGGGCGTCCATCACAGCGCCTCCCCTTCCCGCTCCGTGAGGACGGCGATCTCGTTGACCACCCTGACCACCCGCGCGAAGCGGCTGTTGGCCTCGTCGATGCCGCGGAACTCCTCCGGCCACAGGTCATTGCGGTAGCTGCGGACGAAGCGGCGGAACTCCTGCGCCGAGGTGCCGGACCGGATCAGGGTGTCCTCGAACTGCTCGAGGAGCGCGTGCACCACGGCCGTCGGGATGGCCGCCTCCCGCAGCAGCGACTTCTGGATGCGGAACGCCGCCTGCTCGGCGAGGCCGTTGAAGATGCCGTACAGCTCCTTGGCGCCCTCCTCCGTCAGCGGCACCGCCACCTGCTGCATCTCCTCGCCGGTGTCGGGGTGAGTGACCTGGATGTTCAGCGGGGCGAGGTCGGGGCGGACCCGGGGGTGGAGGAGGGTGCGGTACTCCAGGCGTACGTCGAGGAGGTTGTGGACCGTTGCGGCCAGGCCGGGGCAGGGTTGCGGGGATTCCTCGAACAGTTCCGCGAGGCGGCTCAGGACGGCGCGGCCGGAGGGAGTCCCGCCGTCGGCGGGTTCGGCGAACAGCGCGCCGCACTCGGCCGCCACGGCCGCCGCCGCCCGGTCCCACGCGTCCGTGAGCCGCTCGGTGAAGAAGTCGTCGAGTGCCGCGAAACGGCGGCTGATTTCGACCCGGATCCGGTTGAACTCGGGTCCGGCGAAGTCCGCCGGATGCCCTTCGGTGATCATCCGGGTGAGCGCCAGTTCCTGCCAGGCCTCGGCGCCGCGCCCGAAACCGTCGTCGATCCAGTCCAGTACGCCCTGGTAGGCGGACTCGACCGCCTGGACGAAGCCCGGGTCGGCGGGATCGTTCGCCTCCGCCGCGAGCTCGGCGACCAGCACCCGCAGCCGTTTGGCGACCCCGCCGCGCAGTTGCTCGGCCTTGGCGTCGTTGACCTCCTCCGGCACTCCCGCGCGCCGCGCCACCTGCTCCAGCACCCGCCGTACGTCGGTGAGGTGCAGCCCGATCCGGTCCCGTACCGCGGCGGCGCGGCCGCGGGTGCCGGAGAGCACCTCGGCGTCCATCACCGGTAGCCCGTCGGCCAGCTTGGCCAGCAGGGGCGTGAGCACCTCACGGCCGACCCGGCCCGGATCGCGTACGTCGGTCTCGAAGACGGTGATGAAGCGGTCGGCCTCCCCGCCGTTGAGGTTGCGCAGCAGATCCCCCCGGAGGTCCTCGGCGAGATGCGGCTTGTCCGGGTCGATGTTGTGCACGACGTAGGTGAACTCCTCGACGCTGCGCACATAGCCACGCACCCGGTCCAGCAGGGACATCCCGGAGGTGTCGGTCTCGTCGAAGAACGCGGAGGTGTCGGAGGAGCGCTTGACCACCAGGACCGCGTCGACCTCGTTGCGCAGCCCGTCCACATGGCGCTGCTCGGCGTCGGCGGTGACCTCGCCCAGGCCCGGCAGGTCCACGATGCCGACGCGGGCCACGTGCTCGTGCGGGAAGGGACACTCGATCCGCGCCTCGCGGACGGCGGCGTAGGCGCGCGGAACTCCGTCCGTACCGGCGGCCTTGATCTCCTCGCTGGTCGGATAGGCGACGTAGGGGCGGATCTCCTTCAGCGGTACGGACTTCACCCCGCCGGTCAGCAGGTGCTCGTACGAGGGCAGTGCGCTCTGAAGGTCCCGCAGCCGGGTGAGCAGCAGGCGCTTGCGGGTCTCCTCGTCCGCCTTCGGGTACTTCCAGGCGGCGAACTCCGTCAGGGAACGCGGCGGCGCGGCGAGCCCGAGGGCGGTGTGCAGCGGGACGATCACCTCGGTGAGGAAGCTCTCCGGGCTGCGCATCTCCAGCTCGGCCCGGCGCACCGTGGGCGAATGGAAGATCCGGCTGCGTACGGCGGTGACCGGGATGCCGTGACCGGTCGGGATCTGCTGGTCGCCCAGGCCGGAGACTGACTGCAGCAGGGTGCTCTTGCCCATTCGGGCCGCCCCGCTCACCCCGAGGTTGACGGTGGGCCGGGTGAAGCGCGCGGCGATCGTTCGGAAGGAGTCGGCGGCCTCGGCCGCACCGGCGCGGATCTCGGGCAGCTGAGGGACGGTCAGGGAGGCGGCGAGGTCCGGATCGGGGGTGGTGTGGACGCGGAGAGCGGCGAGGGCGGTGTCCAGCTCGTCCAGCCGCTCGCCCAGCGTCTTCCAGCGGGCGCTCTCACGCTCCACCGCCGGAAGCTGACGCAGGCGTGCTTCCAACAGGGCATCGATCGCCCTGGATATGTCTGACATGTTCCCCCCAGCGTGCAGTGCCGGTTCCCTACCCCTCAGGACCGGTTCGGGAAACCACTCCCGATATGGCAGGCAACGTAGTGGGTGGGGCTGTACGCCGTCCGGGGTTCGGGGAATCCCGCACAGGCGCGTGGGGCCGTGCCGTCAGGGTCAGTCAGCGTGTGGACGGCTGTCGCCGCGGCAGCGGTTTCTAAGCGGTCAGCAGCGTTGACCACCTCTTCTTCCAGGGCCATCAGCCTTGTCATTGCCTTCGGCCGGGACTTGCGACGCCTTCGGCCGGGACTTGCGACGTCGTTTTACTTGGTGAGCCGGCGGTAGTTGATGAGGGCTGCGGCTATACCGACGAAGGCGAGGAAGTGTTCGGCCTTGCGCTCGTAACGGCGGTGCAGACGGCGGCATCCTGTCAGCCAGGAAAACGTCCGCTCGACGACCCAGCGGTGGCGGCCCAGTCGCGTGGAGGACTCGATGCCCTTACGGGCGACCCGGTGCCGGATGCCGCGCCCGCGCAGCCATCGCCGCAGGTGGGCGTGGTCGTAGCCCTGGTCCGCATGGAGCTTGGCTGGGCGTTGTCGGTGCGGGCCGCGCCGGGAGCGGATCGGCGCCGAGCTCGTCCAGGACGACCCGGTGCAGCCTGGCCCAGACCCGGTCCTGGCTCCACCGGGCAAAACGCCGGTAGACCGTCGGCCAGGCCGGCCCCCACACCGGCGGCAACTGCCGCCACGTACAGCCCGAGGTGGCCACGAAGACGATCGCCGCCAGGCACTCACGGTCACCCGCCCGCCGAAACAACACCCACAACTCGTCCGGAACCAGCCGCTCAACCAGATCCGTCATGCACTACTCAACGAACGATCACGCCATAAGAAACGACATCTGAAGAGGAGCTCGCCACAGATCCCGTGTACGGCGAGGACAGTCGCGAGCGCTACGAGGCCTACGGACGGGTGGCGCTGATCAACGGCAGACCGGCGCGTGACTCACGAGTTCTTTGCGCAGGCGTCGGCTGCTTCGGGCACGACAGCGCGACGCGCTGGCCGGAAACCCGCGCGCGCTTCCGTGCCCAAGGGCCCTGCGTCGACGCACAGTAGCTTCCACTGGTCACTGGCCTATACGGCCCGCCGTCGTTCTCGCTTCTGGGACACTGAAAGCCCCCGGCCGTGGCCGACAGAGCCCCGGGCCTCCTCCGCTTGTCCAACTGCCGCAGTGCGTCCGCTGCTCCGCTGATCGCGTACCCGGGCTCACGCTCCATACCGGGTCTTGTCAGGTGAGTCCGTATCCGCGCACGCGATGGCCGTTACTTGTCCGCCCGGTAGAGCTTGATGTTGTTGTTGACGAAGAGGTGCACGTAGCCGCACTGCCAGCAGATCAGCCCCGTAGCGCTCTCGTCGGCCCAGGCCAGTTTCAAGAACTCCATACCGGTGCTGTTGAGCAAGACACTCCGCTCTCGGAACACGTCTCCCTGACAGACCTGGCAGGTCAGCCAGACATCTCCCAGTGCTGCACGTACCGGCTTCGCCATTGAGCGCCCCCCGTCTTTGACATGTGAACGAAACGAGATTACGGGGCAGCACGAGCCTCACAACCCGCGTGAGCGCGCACCTCGCGGGCGGCCTTGGTCTGCTGACGGGCTCTCCAGCTCGGCGACGAGGGTCCGCAGGCGTAGGGGTGGCCTGGGCGGCGGCCTGCGTGTCGTCCTGCTCCTGGTCCTCGCCGCCGGCCCCGACGATTCGCGAAGGGCGGACGAGAGCGCTACGGCCTCGCGCCCCACACGCACGCACGGTTCGTGCACTGCCTCGCCGAAAGCCCCAGCCCGGACCTGCCCCTCCCTTCACGCGCCGCCCGGGCCTACCTCGATGTCCTCCTCTTCCATCCGTTCGAGGACGGCAACGCCCGCGCAGCCATGCTGGCGCTGGCCTTTGTCTTGGGCCGCGACGGCCTCTCGCTCGACCGGGTGCACCCCCTGCAGGCCATCCGCTGGGCCGACGACGCCGAAGGCGCGGCCGATCTGGCGGTACTGCTCGGAATCCTGATCACCGCGGCGGAGCGCCGCCTGCCCAACAGGAGCAAGTCATGACCGGACGCGACGTCATACTCAACGAACTCGCCCAGGGGCTGCGCCCGATGTCACAGGGCATCGAGTGGTTCGACGGTCTCAGCCCGGAGGAGCAGTCCGAGACGCTGAGGTTCCTACGTCATCACTGCATCCAAGCTCGCGCTGTCATCGAGGACGGTCCGGAAAGCATCCGCCATGCCGGACTGCGCCCGACGCACACGCCGGCGGTGCTGATCACACGCGGCAGCGCCATCACAGCCACACCCAGCGCCCCCGGGTGACAGAACCCTACAAGTGGCTCGATCGACCCGTAGGAAAAACGTAGGGCTCCATCAGCCGGACGGGGTCGGCGCTGTGGCGCGCCTCGTGAAGCACTCGGTCGCTCCACATCTGGCGCGGGGTGATTTCGGTGCGGTCGAACGCGCGGCGCAGTGCGCAGTAGCTGACGGGCGGAAGAGCGGGGTGGTGCGCCGAGTGGGTGGTGACCAGCGGGTGCGGGTTGGGGGAGGCGGGCCATTGCTGATGCCGCGCCTGGAGCCACTCGTCCAGGAGACGGCGGGCCTGGTGTCGAGGTGAACCGTGTGCGGCTGGCCGCGCAGGTGCAGTCGCAGGGTTGCGTGGGCAAGGTCGAGCGCGGTCAGATGCACTTGGGCGACATCCGTGAGTTTGATGGCGTGGACGGCGACCAAGCCGACTTGGCCTATGCGGGCAAGCTCGTGGTCTGGGCGAAGCCGTTTCTCCGCCTGACGATCAAGACCGTGAGCAGGCCCAAGGGAGCTCAGGGCTTCGTGATTTTGCACGAAGGTGGGTGGCAGAACGATCTTGGGCGTGGGTGATGCACCCCGCCGCCTCACCTGCCAGCCCGTCCACCCCACCGCAGCCCGTCCACGGCCGGGCGAAGCCTTGAAAGCGGCCTGAACAGGCAGGTGCTACGCGTCGTCCAAGCTGGCGCGGCCTGTGCGCCGGTTGGGATGTCAGCGTCCAGGCAGGCATTACCGGCTGGGAGTCACGGAATCATTGTCCGTAGCGGGTCCGCAGCGAGATGGACTGGCTCTGCGAGCGCGGCCTCATAGGCAGGGCGGGCGAAGACGTACGGGCCCATGGCGAGCTCCCCCCACTCCTTGCGGAAGGGCTGCCGAAAGGAGGACCACGTGACGGTTTCGGGAGTGGTGGTGATGACGGTTCGCAGGGGCCAGCAGTCCCAGACGCCGCACGAACAGCCCAGAACCGGAGTGGTGCTGGCGGAGGGGTCGGCGAACTCCTGTGCCGGGTGGCCGAGGAAGTGGTGTGCGGGGTCACGGACCTCGGCCAGAGTGAGGCCGTCGTGCTGGCGGAGCAGGAAGCGTTGTTCCTCCTCGTCCGTGCCGTCGTCTTTGCGCTCCCGGCGCCAGAGGCCGCGGGTGGCGTCGGCGGCGTACACGCGCAGATCGGTGCCGTCGATACGGACGCCCCACTGAAGGCCCGGCGCTTGTTCGCCAATGGGGTAGTTCAGGAACTCGATGCACTGCATGGCCGCCATCTTCTCGTACTCGTGGCCTGACCCGAATTGTCGGCCCTCTCGCAACTGTGCCTTCCGTGAAAGTCAGGCCGTTTGAGAACACCGGCACTCGGCATCCTCGCCGGGGTTGCGGGGCAGCCCAGGCAGCTACGGACCGTGGGAGGTGGTGACATCGACCCAGCCCACCCGAACACCGAGCAGCTGTCCCGTCTCAGTCAACCTGGT
The DNA here is from genome assembly GCF_053591415.1 of Streptomyces sp. NPDC003032. Taxonomy (NCBI): domain Bacteria; kingdom Bacillati; phylum Actinomycetota; class Actinomycetes; order Kitasatosporales; family Streptomycetaceae; genus Streptomyces; species Streptomyces sp. NPDC003032. The sequence continues at coordinate 116,089 of NZ_JBSFTT010000027.1, forward strand.
CCCAGTCTCAAATGATCAGATCAGATCAGATCTGATTCGTTCGTCGTCTCAGACGATCGGGCGGTCAGGGTTACTCGTATATCTGGGCGGCTGCGAGCTGACGGGCGACTGACTGCCGGGTGACCGGTTCGAGTTGGGTGTGGAACGGTGTGTCGGCCAGCCAGGCGGCCCAGGATTCGAGCATCTGGGAGAGGGTGCTGGATGCCCAGCTGCCTCCATCGCCGGTCCACTGGCCGCGGCTGGTCTTCGCCTGGGTTGTCTGTTGGTCGCGTCTGTTGGTCGC
>NZ_JBSFTT010000028.1:0-114054 GCF_053591415.1 Streptomyces sp. NPDC003032
ACCCATGCGCCACAACAGCCGACTCGACCTCACCCAGCTCGATACGGAAACCCCGCACCTTCACCTGATCATCGACCCGACCGAGGAAGTCCAGCCGCCCGTCGGCCGTCCACCGGGCCACATCGCCCGTGCGGTACATCCGCTCCCCCGCCCCACCGAACGGATCAGCGACAAACCTCTCCGCCGACAGACCAGGACGCCCCAGATAACCGCGCGCCAACTGCACACCGGCCACATACAACTCACCCGGCACACCCGCGGGCACCGGCCTCAACGCACCGTCGAGCACATAGGCCGTGGTGTTCCACACCGGGCGGCCGATGGGTGTGCCGGGCCGGTCGGTCGCCACGGAGCAGGGCCAGGCGGTGACGTCGACCGAGGCCTCGGTCGGACCGTAGAGATTGTGCAGTTCGGCGCCGAGCAGTTGGGAGAAGCGGCGGGCCAGGCTCGTCGGCAGCTCCTCGCCGCTGCATATCACCCGGCGCAGCGGGTCGCACCCGGCCGTGGTGGGCTCGGCCAGGAACGCCGCCAGCATGGACGGCACGAAGTGCGCCGTGGTGATCTTCTCCCGCCGGATCAGTCCGGCCAGGTACGCGGGGTCCTTGTGGCCCTCGGGGCGGGCCACCACAAGCCTCGCTCCGGTGATCAGCGGCCAGAAGAACTCCCAGACCGACACGTCGAAGGAGGCGGGCGTCTTCTGCAGCACCCGGTCGTCGGCGCCGAGCCGGTAGGTGTCCTGCATCCACAGCAGCCGGTTGACGATGCCCCGGTGCGGGACGACGACGCCCTTGGGGCGGCCGGTGGAACCCGAGGTGTAGATGACGTACGCGGGATGGTGCGGACGCAGCGCCGAGGGTTCCCGCGCGACGTCGAGGCCGTCGGTGTCGGGGAGGCGGTCGAGGGTCAGCAGGGGTGCGGCCTCGTCGAGCATGAAAGCGACGCGCTCCGGCGGGTAGCCGGGGTCGACGGGCAGATAGGCGGCGCCGGACTTCAGCACCCCGAGGAGGGCGATGACCAGGTCGAGCGAACGGGGCAGGGTGACGGCGACCACGGTCTCGGGTCCCGCGCCCCGGCCGCGCAGCCACTGCGCCAGCCGGCCCGCCCGCTCGTGGAGTTCGGCGTACGACAGCGCCTGGTCGTCGAGGACGACGGCCACGGCGTCCGGCGTGCGGGCGGCCTGCTCGGCGAGGAGCGAGACGAGGGTGGTGTCCGGCACCGGGTGCGCGGTGTCGTTCCACTCCGCCAGCAGACGGCGCTCGGCGGGCTCCAGGAGTCCCGCGGCCGAGACGGGCTCCCGCGGGGCGGCGGTCAGCGCTCCGAGCAGGTGGACGAGGCGGGTGGCCATCGCCTCGGCGGTGGCGCGGTCGAAGAGGTCGGTGCTGTACAGGAGCGCGCCGCGCAGCCCGGCGGCCGCGCCCTGGGCGGACCGGCGCTCGCCGAACCCGAAAAGCAGGTCGAACTTGGCGACGGGGGCGTTCACCGCCTGGAACCCGGTGTCGGCGCCCAGCAGTTCAGCGACCCTGCCGCCGGCCACCCGGTCCTCGGTGGTGTCGAAGGTCAGCATGGTCTGGAACAGCGGGTGCCGGCTCTGCGAGCGCCGGGGGTTGAGCACCTCCACCAGCCGCTCGAAGGGCAGGTCGGCGTGGGAGTAGGCCGCGAGGTCGGTCTCGCGCACCCGTGCCACCAGCTCTTCGAAGGCGGGGTCGCCGGACACGTCCGTGCGCAGCACGACCGAGTTGACGAAGAAGCCGACCAGGTCCTCCACCGCTTCGTCGGTACGCCCCGCGACCGGGGTGCCGAGCGGGATGTCGTCGCCCGCTCCGAGCCTGGACAGGAGCACCGCGAGTGCCGCCTGCACCACCATGAAGGTGCTGGCGCCACACTCTCTGGCGATCTTCACCACGCGCTCGTGGACATCGGCGGGGACGTCGAACGTGATCCGGTCGCCCCGGTAGGCGGCCGTGGCGGGACGCGGCCGGTCGTAGGGCAGATCGAGCTCCTCCGGCAGGCCGTCCAGTGTCTGCCGCCAGTGGTCGAGCTGGAGCGCGGCCGCGCTCCGCGGATCGTCCTCCGAGCCGAGTTCGCGTCGCTGCCAGAGCGCGTAGTCGGCGTACTGCACCGGCAGCGGCGGCCACGCGGGGGCGGCCTGCGCCTTGCGGGCGTCGTACGCCGTGGCGACGTCCCGGACCAGTACGGGCAGGGACCAGCCGTCGCCCGCGATGTGGTGGAGCACGAAGAGCAGCACGCTGTGTCCGCCGGGAAGGGTGAACAGGGTGGCGCGCCAGGGGACTTCGGCCGACAGGTCGAAGGGGCGGCGGGCGGCCTCCCGCAGTCGTTCGTCGAGCAGGTCCTCCCCGACGGCCAGGACGCTCAGCTCCGGGTGTGCGGCCGGTCCGTCCACGAGGATCTGCCGTGCGCCGTGGTCGTCCTCGGCGAACCGGGTGCGCAGGGCCTCGTGCCGGTCGGCGGTGTCGGCGAGGGCCGCGCGCAGGGCCCCGGGGTCCAGCTCGCCCGCGACGCGCAGCGCGAGCGGGATGTTGTACGTGCTGCTCGGGCCTTCGAGGCGGTGCAGGAACCACAGGCGCTGCTGCCCGAACGACAGCGGGATCCGCTCGGGGCGCTCCGCGGCGGTGACCGCGGTCCGCGCCGGGCCCGCCTCGCCGAGGACCGCGGAGAGCCCGGCCACGGTGGGGGTCTTGAAGAGCTGGCGGATGGTGATCTCGGCGCCGAAGGCGGAGCGGATCCGGGACGCGAGCGCGGTGCCGAGCAGGGAGTGGCCGCCCAGGTCGAAGAAACTCTCGTCGATGCCGACCCTCGCCAGGCCGAGGACCTCCGCGAACAGCTCGCAGAGGATCTCCTCGCGCGGACCGCGCGCTCCCCTGCCCTGTGCCTCGCCCTCGTGCTCGGGCTCGGGAAGGGCGGCCCGGTCCAGCTTCCCGCTGATGTTGACCGGCAGCGCCTCCAGCGTCACGAAGGCGGCGGGCACCATGTACTCGGGCAGCGCGGCGGTGAGGTGGGCGCGCAGCGCGGCGGCCCCCGCCGGGGCGCCGGCCGGGACGACATAGGCGACCAGGCGGCGGTCACCGGGCCGGTCCTCGCGTACGACGACGGCGCACTGGGCCACCGCCGCGTGTCCGGCGAGCACGGACTCGACCTCGCCCAGCTCGATGCGGAAGCCGCGGATCTTGACCTGGCCGTCGGTCCTGCCCACGAACTCCAGGACGCCCTCGGCTGTCCAGCGCACCACGTCGCCGGTGCGGTACATCCGCTCCCCCGGCCCCCCGAAGGGACCCGCGACGAAGCGCTCGGCCGTGAGGTCCGGACGGTTCAGATAGCCGCGGGCCAGGCCCGCCCCACTCACGTACAGCTCGCCCGTGACGCCTGCCGGGACCGGCCTGAGCGCCTCGTCGAGCACGAACACCCGGGTGTTGGCGGAGGGACGGCCGATCGGAACGGTGCCGACCGTATCGGGGCCGCAGGGATGGAACGCGGCGTCGACGGTGGTCTCGCTGGGGCCGTACGCGTTGAAGACCTTGTGGCGCTTCGCCCAGCGGGCGACCAGGTCCGGCGCCGAGGCTTCGCCGGCGAGGACGACGGTGAGCCCGGCCGGGACCGCGTCGGGCGACATGAGGCCCAGCGCGGCGGGCGGGATCGTCGCGTGCGTGATGCGCCGCTCGGTGAGCAGCCGCTCCAGCGGCTCGCCCGCGGCCCGCTCCTCGGGGGCGGCGATCACCAGGGTGGCCCCGGAGAGCCACGCCATGCAGAACTCGGACACCGACGCGTCGAAGCTCGCCGAGGCGAACTGGAGCACCCGGCTGGCCGCGTCGACGCCGAACCCCGGTATCTGGGTCGCCGCGAGGGAGGCGATTCCGGCGTGCGAGACAACGACGCCCTTGGGCCGGCCGGTCGACCCGGAGGTGTGGATGACGTAGGCCGGATGGGCCGGGAGCAGGGGCCTGGTGCGCTCGGCGTCGGTGACCTCGGCGTCCTCGTGTACGGAGTGCTGTCCGTCGGCGGCGTCCAGGAGGACCACGGCGGCCGTGGCCTCGGCGGGCAGCCGGTCGCGCACGGCGGACACGGTCACCACGGCGGCCGGGGTGGCCTCCGCCATGATCTGCCGGAAGCGCTCACGGGGGTACTCCGGGTCGATGGGCACGTAGGCGGCGCCCGATTTGAGGATGCCGAGCACGGCCACGGCCAGGTCGAGCGAGCGGGGCACGGCCAGGGCCACGAAGTCCTCGGGGCCGACGCCGAGCGCGGTCAGCCTGCGGGCGAGCCGGTTGGAGCGGGCGTCGAGCCCGGCGTAGTCGAGGCTCTCGCCCGCGTACTCGACGGCGGTGTGCGAGGGGGTCCGCCGCGCCTGGGCGGTGAAAAGCGTGGGCCAGGTGGCGTCCGGCACGGGGCGGTCGGTGGCGTTCCACTCGACGAGCGCGCGCCGCCGCTCCGCCGGGTCCAGGATCTCCAGCTCGCGGATGGAACGGGCCGGGTCGGCGACGGCCGCTTCGAGGATCCGCAGCAGCCGTTCGACCAGGAGCATGGCCGTGTCCGGGTCGTAGAGGTCGCTGCTGTAGCGGATGCCGCCGTCCATGCCCGCCGCGGTGCCGTCCGGTGCGAACCGCTCGCCGAGGTCGATCGAGAGGTCGAACTCGGCGCCCCCGGTGTCGGAGTCGAGGAGTTCGGCCTCGATGCCGGGGATGCGGCCCAGCGCGTCCATGCCGTCCTGGCGGAACGTGTTCTGGTAGCTGAGCATCACCTGGAAGAGCGGGTGGCGGGAGAGCGACCGGTCCGGCTTGAGGGCGTCCACCAGGGACTCGAACGGCACGTCCTGGTGGGCGTATGCCGCGACGTCGGTGGCCCGTACGCGTTCGAGCAGTTCCCTGAAGGAAGGGGCTCCCGAGGTGTCCGTGCGCAGCACGATGGTGTTGACGAAGACACCGACGAGGTCTTCCAGCGAGGCGTCGACGCGACCCGCTATGGGGCTGCCGACGGGGATGTCGGTGCCCGCGCCGAGGCGGGTGAGCAGCGCCCCGAGGGCGGCCTGCACGACCATGAAAACGCTGGTCCTCGTCCCCTCGGCGAGCGCCCGCACCCGGGCGTGCAGCGCGGCGGGAACGCTGAACTCCAGCCGCTGCCCCCGGTGGGTGGCGACGGCGGGCCGCGGCCGGTCCGTGGGGAGCTCCAGGACGTCCGGGATGCCGGCCAGGGCGTCCTTCCAGTACGCCAGCTGTCTCGACACGGTGCTGGCGCGGTCGGACTCGGAGCCCATCACGTGGTGCTGCCACAGGGTGAAGTCCGCGTACTGCACCGGAAGTTCGGCCCAGTTGGGGGCGGAGCCGGCGGCCCGCGCGGTGTAGGCGGTCGCGAGGTCCCGCACGAGCCGGTCCATGGACCATCCGTCGCCCGCCACGTGGTGCAGGAGCAGCAGCAGGACGTGCTGGCGGGGGTCTTCGGCGAAGGTGAACAGGCGGGTGCGCAGCGGGGTGTCGGCCGTCAGGTCGTAGCGGTAGCGGACGGCCGCGGCCAGCTCCTCGTCGAGGTGCTCGGTGTCGGTGGCGACGACGTCGAGGACCACCGGTGCCGCTTCGGGGGCGCGCACGATCTGGCGCAGCCCGTCCGCGTCCTCCGCGAAGAGGGTGCGCAGCGGTTCGTGCCGGGCCACGACGTCGGCCACGGCGGCTTGCAGCGCGGCCACGTCGAGCGGGCCGGTCAGGCGCAGGGCGGCGGGGATGTTGTACGTGGCGCTGGCTCCGTCGAGGCGGTCGAGGAACCACCAGCGGTGCTGCGCGAAGGAGGCCGGGAGCCGCTCGGGCCGGGGGTCGACCCGCTGCGGGGTGCGCGGGTCCGCGGTGTCGCGGTCCGCCTGGCCGAGGGTGCCGGCCAGCTGGGCGACGGTGGGGGCGTCGAACAGTTCACGGATGGTCAGCTCGGCGGCCAGCGCCGTGCGGATGCGGCTGACCAGGCGGGTGGCGAGCAGGGAGTGGCCGCCCAGTTCGAAGAAGTCGTCGTCGATGCCGACCCGTTCCACGCCGAGGACCTGCGCGAACAGTTCGGCGAGCGTCTCCTCCCGCGGATCGCGGGGCGCGCGGGACTCGGCCGCGGACTCGTAGCGGGGTGTGGGCAGGGCCTTGCGGTCCAGCTTGCCGTTCGGTGTCAGCGGCAGCGCCTCAAGGATGACGAACGCCGAGGGGACCATGTACTCCGGCAGCGCCGCGGCCGCGTGCGCCTTCAGCGCGGGGGGCACCGACGGGTCCTGGCCGCCCACGACATAGGCGACCAGGCGGCGGTCCCCTGGCTGGTCCTCGCGGACCACGACGGCACACCGCTCGACCGCTTCGTGCGCCGCCAGCACGGACTCGATCTCTCCCAGCTCGATGCGGAACCCCCGCACCTTCACCTGGTCGTCGGCCCGGCCCACGAACTCCAGGACGCCTTCGGGCGTCCACCGCACCACGTCACCCGTGCGGTACATCCGCTCCCCGGCGGACCCGAACGGATTCGCCACGAAGCGCTCGGCCGTGAGTCCCGGCCGGTTCAGGTAGCCGCGGGCCAGGCCCGCGCCCGCGACGTAGAGCTCGCCCGGGACCCCTACGGGGACGGGCCGCAGCGTGCCGTCGAGGACGAACACCCGGGTGTTCCTGAAGGGGCGGCCGATGGGCACGGCGCCGTCCGGCGTGGGGGCGCCCGGTGCGATGCGGTGGTCGAGGCAGTTGACGGTCGCCTCGGTGGGGCCGTAGGCGTTGTAGACCACGGCGTCCGGGTGACGGGCCCGCCAGCGGTCGAGTGCGGGGCCGAAGAGCGCCTCGCCGCCGAGGATGAGGCAGCTGTCGGGCGAGGCCTCGTCCGGCAGCGCGAGCAGCATCTCCAAGTGGCTCGGCGTCACCTTCATGAAGGAGGGCTGGGCCGTGCCTAGCAGGGCGTCCTCGGTCAGCTCCGCGATGCGTACGCAGCCGCCGCTGATCAGCGGCGTGTAGAGCGCGGTCACCGTGAGGTCGAAGGTGACGGGGGAGTGCAGGAGCGAGGTGCCGGCGGCGGCGGGGTACTCCTCGCGAGCCCGCAGGACGTAGTCCGTGAGCGCCCGGTGTTCGACCACCACGCCCTTGGGCCTGCCCGTCGAGCCGGAGGTGTAGATCACGTACGCCGGGTGGTGCGGCAGGGGCTCCGCGCGGCCGGGCGCGTCGGGTGTCCCCTCGCGCGGGTCCCGCGAGGGGGCGTCGGCCGTGAGTTCGTCGAGCAGGATGTGTTCGGTGGGAGGCCCGGTCCGCGGCAGCCGGGGGGCGGTGCCGGGGTCGGTGAGCAGCAGGACGGGCCGGGCCTCTTCGAGTACGGCGGCGATACGGTCCCTTGGATGCTCGGGGTCCAGCGGCACGTAGGCGGCACCGGACTTCAGCACCGCGAGCAGCGCCACCACGAGGTCGGCGCTCCGGGTCAGGGCGAGGGCGACGAGGGCTTCGGGGCGGGCGCCGCGGGCGACGAGGGAGCGGGCCAGCCGGTCCGACCGCGCGTCGAGTTCGGCGTACGACAGGACGGTGTCGCCGCATTCGACCGCGGGCTCGTCGGGGGTGAGCCGCGCCTGCTCGGCGAAGAGGCGGGGCAGCGGGTCGGTGGCGACCTCGGCCGTCGCACCGTTCCAGTCGCTCACCACACGCCGGTGTTCCTCGGGCTGGAGGAGTTCCACGCGCTCCAGCGGCCGGTCGGCGTCCGCGAGCAGCCGGTCGAGGAAGCCGAGGAACCGGTCGCGGTGCGCGCGCAGCTCCGCGTCCGTGTACAGCTCGGGGTTCGCGTCGAAGTCGACGCGGATGCCACTGGCGGTGTCGGACGTCGCGTACACATGCACCGACAGGTCCTTGACACGGCCGGTGGACAGCTGGCGGGCGACCGCTCGACGGCTGCCGAAGCGCACCGACTGGTCGAAGGTGACGGTGTTGACGACGGGGCCGCCGAGCCCGGCCGAACCGGAGCGGCCCAGCTCGCCGTGGAGCTCCTCGCCCCGGTACTTCTGGTGTGCGGCGGCCGCGAGGACCCGGGGCGCGACCTCGTCGAGCAGCCGGGCGAAGGAGGTCTTCGGCCGGACGGGGACGCGCAGCGTCACCTCGTTGGAGAGCATCGCCGGGGTGGTGAGGGCGGCGCGGCCCGTGCGGGCGGCGACGGGCAGCCCGAGGAGGATGTCGTCCTGCGAGGTCAGCCGGTGCAGGTAGGCGGCCATGGCGGCGATGACGACGACCGGCCACCGGGTGCGGGCGCCGCGCGCGGCGTCCCGTACGGCCCGGACGCGCCCCTCGTCGAGCCAGACGGTGCTGTGCAGGGCACTGGGCGCCGCCGGTGCCGAGCGGCCGGCCGGGCTGGTCGGCTCCAGCTGGCCGGCCAGCTCCGCCAGGTGGTGGGCCCGGTCGCGCTCGTACGCGGCGGAGGACCGGTACGCGACTTCGGCCTCCAGCAGGTCGTCCAGGGCGCCGAACGGCCCCGGCGCGGGTTCCCGGTCCTCGGTGAGCGCCGTGTAGATCTCCGCGATACGCCGGCAGTACAGGGTCTGCGCCCAGCCGTCCATCACGATGTGGTGATAGCGGAGGTAGAAGGTGTACCGCCCGTCGGCCGTACGGAGCAGGGCGTGGGCGGCCAGGGGGTCGCGGGACGGGTCGGCGGGCGTGGCCAGGTCGGCGCGCATCCAGCGCTCGGCCGCCTCCCGGGGACCGTCCTCACCTCGTAGATCGACGCTGTGGAAGGGCAGTTCGTCGCCGGTGGGGGTCTGCCACAGCCCGTCGGCGTCCTCGGTGAAGCGCATACGTACCGTCTCGGCCTCCAGGGCCGTACGGCGCACCGCGTCGCGCAGGGCGCTCTCGTCGACGGCGCCCTCGATGTCGAAGCACACGCCGCAGTTGTAGAGCGGTCGGCCGGGCTGTAGTTGCTGGGCCACCCAGACGCCGAGCTGGGCTGCGGTCGCGGGTCGGCCCGCCTGACGCACCTCAAACACCTTCGGCCCGCTCCTTCTCAAGTTCGTCCAGCACGAAGTCGACGAGCTCGCCGATCGTCTGGCGCTCCAGTGCCACGGTCGGTTCGAGCACCACGCCGAGTTCGTCCTCCAGATCGGCGGCGAGGGTCATCGCGTACAGCGAGTCCAGCCCGTACTCGGCCAGTGGCACGTCCGGCAGGACGTCCGCCCGCGGCAGCCGGGCCTGCTCGGCCACGCGCGCCGCGACCCACTCCCGCAGGGTGTCCGCGGACCGCGGAAGGCGAGTGTCCTGGGTGTCTTCGGGCACGGTCATCTCGGGCCAGCTCCTCTCCGCAGCCCGGTCCAACGGGCTGGGAAACACAGGGACGTTCGGATGTGTGGGGCGTGGGGGGGCGGTCGCCGCCCGCGTCAGCCGGTGTACTCCGGCCGCAGTTCTCCGGCGAGGCAGAGCCTTCGCATCTCGGCGCGCTGGATCTTTCCGCTCGTGGTGCGCCGCACCTGGCCGCGGCGGAGCAGCAGCACCTTGCCGACGCCTACACCGAACTCCTCCACGACGGTCCTGCGGATACCGGCGGCCAGGGCGCTCAGCGTCACGGTGTCCGGGCTGCCGCTCACTTCGTGGGTGACCACGAGGGCCTCCTCGGTCTCCTCGTCGCCGTCCGTCCCGGCCGGCAGCGGAGCGGTGAACACCGCGCCGACGGCGCCCAGCCCCTCGTGCCGGGCGCGCAGTTCGTGCTCGATGTCCTGCGGGTAGAGGTTGCGGCCGCGCAGGATCAGGGTCTCCTTGAGGCGGCCCGTCACGAAGACCTCGCCGTCCTGGACGACGCCGAGGTCCCCGGTGCGCAGGTAGCCGCTCCCGCCCTCACCGGTGACCGCCCCGAAGGTCTGCCGGGTGGCGGCCTCGTTGCGCCAGTAGCCGCGGGCCACGCTGGCGCCGCGCAGCCAGACCTCGCCCACCCGCCCGGCCGGCAGCACCTCGTGGGTCCGGGGGTCGACGACCCGGATGTCGAAGTCGGGGGCGCGGCCGTTGCCGAGCAACTCCCGGCCGGGTGCGGGGAAGGGCACCTCGCGAAAGACGTGGCGGGCGAGCAGTTCGGTGTCGACACGGGCGACGACGGGCGCCCGGTGGGCCGCTCCCGAGACGAAGACGGTGGCCTCGGCGAGTCCGTAGCAGGGCGACGGCGCCTCGGGGCTGAGGCCTGCCGAGGAGAAGCGCTTCACGAACCGGGCCACGGTGGCCGCGTGCACCGGCTCGGACCCGTTGACCGCGTAGGTCCACCGGGACAGGTCGAGGCGGGCGATCTGCTCGTCGGTCACCCGGCGGCAGCACAGTTCGTACGCGAAGTTGGGCGCTGCCGACCAGCCGATGTCATAGCGGTCGATCATGCGCAGCCACTGGTAGGGACGCTTGATGAAGGTGACGGGGTTCAGGAGCGCGCACGTGCTGCCCAGGAAGAGCGCGGGCAGGGTCTGCGCCATCAGGCCCATGTCGTGGTAGTGCGGGGCCCAGCCGCCGAAGCGGGTGTCCTCGCCGATGTCCAGCGCGCGGTACAGGGCGGAGGCGTTGGCGAGCAGGTTGCCGTGGCTGACCATGACGCCCTTGGGGTCGCCGGTCGAACCCGATGTGTACTGGAGCAGGGCGAGCGTGTCGTGCCCGAGGTCCGGCTCGCGCCAACTGTCGGGGTCGGCCCACTCCCCCGCGTCGGTGGCCAGCAGGTCCAGCGGGGGCAGTTGCTCACCGCTCAGCCAGTCGGCGACGGCCGGCCGGTTCGCGGAGTCCGTGAGGACGGCCGTCACCTCGGCGTCCAGCGCGATGCCGCGCAGGCGTCGGCGTTCGTGGCCGAAGGCCCCCGGCAGCGGAGCGGGGACGGCCACCATGCCCGCGTACAGGCACCCGACGAACGCGGTTATGAACTCGACCGGCGGGTACAGAAGCAGAATGCGGGACCCGGTCGGATACCGGTGCTGGAGTTCCGCGGCGATGCGGCGGGCACCGGTGTCGAACTCGGCGTAGGAGTGGTGGCGGGCATCGCCGTTCTCGGCGTCGCGCACCTGGATGACGGCGTCCTGCTCGGGCCGTTCCCGCACATGGCGGCGTATCGCTTCCACTGCGTTCGGTATATCAATCAGGCTGGTCACGATACGCCGTTTCCTCCGTTGCGATAATTCCCGTAACAGGACCACGACCGTCGGCCGCCACTTCCCGGAAAGAGGCTCGGGGAGGCTTCTCACATTCGTCAAGGACCGCCGACTGGGTGAAGTTATACCGCATCATCAGGGACGTCAAGCAACCGTTTGGAGCGGCCTCCTTATTACTCTGTGAAGACTCAATCGATCTGCGTCTTTAGGCGCCCGCTTAACCATGGTGACCCCGCATACCAGCCACTGGTAGCCTGCTCAAAGTTCTCCCAAAGCCGGACGTTTCCGCAGTTCAGCGACGCCTGGCAGGAACAAATCGTCGCCTGGATACACCGCCACAGAATTCAAAAAGGCACCACATTCTCGATTCGCAGCGGCAGGCCGAGACAGAGGATGGAAGATGACTAAGAGCGTAGTTGTGGTAGGCGGCGGAACAGCCGGCTGGATGACTGCTTCGTATCTGCGGGCCGCTTTCGGTGACCGTATCGACGTCACTCTTGTGGAATCCAAGAATGTATCGTCGATCGGAGTCGGTGAGGCCACGTTCAGCACGGTCCGGCACTTCTTCGACTACCTCGGTCTCGATGAGCGCGAGTGGATGCCGGAGTGCCAGGCCACGTACAAGCTGGCGATCCGCTTCGAGAACTGGCGCGCCAAGGGGGAGCACTTCTACCACCCCTTCGAGCGGCTGCGCGTGGTGGACGGATTCCCCATCACCGACTGGTGGCTGCACACCAAGCCCGGCGAGCGCTTCGACAACGACTGCTTCCTCATCGCCTCGCTCTGCGACGCCAAGAGCTCGCCCCGCTACCTCGACGGCACCCTGTTCGAGCAGGACTTCGCGGAGGAGGGCGGCGACCGCACGTTCCGCACGACGCTCACCGAGCAGAACACGCAGTTCCCGTACGCGTACCACTTCGACGCGACGCTGCTCGCCAAGTACCTCACCAAGTACGGCACCGACCGCGGTGTGCGGCACGTCCTCGACGACGTCCTCGACGTCGCTCTCGACGAGCGCGGCTGGATCAGCCACGTGGTGACCAAGGAGCACGGTGAGCTGCACGGCGACCTGTTCATCGACTGCACCGGCTTCCGCGGGATGCTGCTCAACCAGGCCCTGGACGAGCCGTTCCAGTCGTACCAGGACTCGCTGCCCAACGACAGCGCGGTGGCGCTGCGGGTGCCCGTGGACATGGCCGAGCGCGGCATCCGCCCGTGCACCACGGCCACCGCCCAGGACGCCGGCTGGATCTGGACGATCCCGCTGTTCGGACGCATCGGCACCGGCTACGTCTACGCCAGTGACTACATCGGCCCGGACGAGGCCGAGCGCACCCTGCGCGAGTTCGTCGGCCCCGAGGCGGCGGACCTGGAAGCCAACCACATCAAGATGCGCATCGGGCGCAGCGAGCGCTCGTGGGTGAACAACTGCGTGGCGGTGGGCCTTTCCAGCGGTTTCGTCGAGCCGCTGGAGTCCACCGGCATCTTCTTCATCCAGAACGCCATCGAGCAGCTGGTCAAGCACTTCCCGGGCAAGGGCGAAGCCGACTGGACGCGGATGCGCGACTCCTACAACCGCCAGGTCGGCCACGTCATGGACGGGGTGCGGGAGTTCCTGGTGCTGCACTACTACGCGGCCGCCCGCCAGGACAACCAGTACTGGAAGGACACGAAGACCCGGCCGCTGCCCGACGCGCTCGCCGAGCGCATCGAGCAGTGGCAGACGAAGCTCCCCGACACCGAGTCGGTCTTTCCGTACTACCACGGCTTCGAGCCGTACTCGTACACCGCGATGCTGCTCGGACTCGGCGGGGTTCCGGTACAGGCGCCGCCCACACTGGCCTTCTTCGACGACAGCGCCGCCGTGCGGGAGCTGCAACTCGTGCGCGACCAGGCGACGCAGCTCGTCGGCCGGCTCCCCTCGCAGTACGACTACTTCGCCCACCTGCACGGGCTGGCCCCGGAGCGACGCGCCGCCCGGGCCCGATGAGCGTTCCGCACTGGCTGCCGCTCACCGGCCACGTCGCACTCGCGGTGGCCGTGATCCTGGCCGGTGCGAGGCTCGCGCACCTGCTCGCGCGGCGGACCGGGCAGCCCGCCGTGGTCGCCGAGATCGCCCTCGGCCTGATCGCCGGGCCGCTGGTGCTGCGGCTCGGCGGCGCGGACGCGCTGGATCTGGTGGTGCCGTCCGGCGTCCACACCGCCCTGGACCACATCGGGCACGCCGGACTCGCGCTGTTCCTGGTCGGGGTCGGGTACGAACTCAAGAGCCCGTCCGTCTCGGTCAGGGGCCGCTCGGTCGTCACCACCACCGTGGGGGCACTCGTCGTGCCCCTGCTCTGCGGCGCTCTGCTCGCCCTGTGGGTGCTGGCCGGCGACGAGCCGGCGCTGCGCGGCGACGCTCCCGCACCGGCGCTGTACCTGCTGCTCGCGGTGGGGCTCTCGGTCACCGCCGTCCCCGTCCTCGCGCGCATCCTGGTGGCACGCGGGGCGATGGAGAGCGTCGTGGGGCGGCTGGCCATGACCTCGGCGGTGGTGATCGACGCGGTCGCGTGGGTGCTGCTCGCCGTCGCCGTCGGCCTGGCCTCGAAGGGGTCGAAGGACGTCACCCAGCTGGTCCTGGTGGCCACCGTCTCGGCCGCCGTGTACGTGGCGCTGCGCGCGGCACTGCGCGGCGCTCCCGCCACCCGGTTCGCGGTGGCCCGGCCGCGCGCAGCACTCGTCACCATCGCCGTACTGGCGGCCGGGTCGGCCGCCGCCCTGCGCCACTGGGGCCTGCCCGACATCCTCGGTGCGCTGCTGGTCGGCGCCGCCGTTCCGGTCCAGGGGCCCGACGGACCGTGGTCGCGTGCCGTGCGCACCGTCTCGGACACCGGCCGCGTGCTGGTGCCGGTCTTCTTCGTGACGACGGGGCTGACGGTCTTCACGCGGGAGTTCGACGGGATGCCCTGGGCCGCGATCGCCATGGCCGTCTCGCTGGCGATCGCCGGCAAGGTCGTCGGCACGTACGCGGGGGCCCGGCTCGGCGGGGAGTCGCACTGGGACGGCCTGCGCCTGGGCGTACTGCTCAACACCCGCGGGCTGACCGAACTCGTCGTCCTCCAGGCGGGTTTCAGCGCGGGAATCCTCACCGCCGACCTCTTCCTGGCCCTGGTGGTGATGACGCTCGTGACCACCGCGATGACCGCGCCCGTCTACATCCTCGTGGAGGCCGGGGCCGCGCGGGCCGCCCGGTCCGCACCCGGCGGCGGTCCGACGGCCCCGGGCGGTAAGAGGAACAAGGAGCTTTCCCGGCCATGACAGAACCTCTGCTCGACTCCCCTCAGACCTCCGGGGCGGTGCGCCCCGCGGCCACCGACTTCCGTGCTCTGATGTCCACTTTCCCGACGGGCGTCGCCGTGGTGACCACTGTCGGTCCCGACGGCCGCCCCTGGGGCATGACCTGCTCCTCGGTCACCAGCGTCACCACCGACCCGCCCACCCTGCTCGTCAGCCTGCGCCGCGGCAGCCCGACGCTGGCCGCGGCGCTGAAGGGCTCCGCCTTCGCGGTGAACCTGCTGCACCATCAGGGCCGGCCGGCCGCGGAACTGTTCTCCTCGGGCGCGCCGGACCGGTTCGACCAGGTCGCCTGGCGGGGCGGCGCCGGTCTCGGCGGCCCGCATCTGCTCGACCACGCCCATGCCGTCGCGGACTGCCGGGTCGTCCAGACCCTCTCCGTCGGCGACCACACGGTGGTCTTCGGCGAGGTGTTCCACATCAAGACGCACAAGGGCGCCACCACCCGCCCGCTGCTCTACGGACTGCGACAGTACCGGTCGTGGTCCACCGCCGACCGATACGAAGGGGACGTCCGGTGAACACAGCCGTCGAGGTCCATGAGCTGGTCAAACGCTACGCCCGCCGGGACGTCAAGGCCGTGGACGGACTGTCGTTCACCGTCCCCGCCGGCGAGGTGTTCGGGCTCCTGGGGCCGAACGGAGCGGGCAAGACCACCACCGTGGGGGTGCTCACCACCCGGGTCCGGGCCACCAGCGGCACGGTGCGGGTGGCCGGCGTGGATGTGCGCCGCGACCCGGTGACGGCCCGGGCGCAGCTGGCCGTGGTGCCCCAGGGCAGCAATCTGGACCGCGATCTGACGCCCCGTCAGAACCTGCACTTCCACGCCGCCTATCACGGCTTCTCGCGGGCGAGACGACGGGCACGCGCCGCCGAGCTGCTCGACGAGTTCGGGCTGACGGAGCAGGCCGACATCAAGGTCGACTGGTACTCGGGCGGCATGGCCCAACGCCTCATGATCGCGCGGGCGTTGATGCACGAGCCGCGGGTCCTGTTCCTCGACGAGCCGACCACCGGCCTCGACCCGCAGGCGCGTCTGTTCGTCTGGGAACGGGTCCGCGCGCTGCGCGAACAGGGCGTGACGGTGGTGCTGACCACACACGACATGAAAGAGGCGGCCGACCTGTCCGACCGGGTGGGCATCGTCGACCACGGGCGGCTGCTCGCGCTCGACACCCCGGAAGTGCTCACCCGCGGCGTCCCCGGGCACTCCGTACTGGAGATCGCGACGACGCCGGGCCCCGCGGACACCGCCGACGCACTGCTCACGGCGCTGGCCGCCCTGGACGACGTCGAGCGCGGGGAGCGGATGGCGGACGGCACCCGGGACCGGCCCGACAGCGTGCTCATACGGCTGTACCTGGCCAAGGAGCCCGCTGCCCTGCTGGCCCCGGTCGTCGCCGTCCTTGAGGCCCGCTCCGCCGTGCTGGCCGACGTCCGGCTGGGCGAACCCAGCCTGGAAGACGTTTTCATCGAGCTCACGGGAAGAGGACTGCGATGACCACCGCGCAACGTACGGCACCACCCGAGAACGCCGGCCGGCGGGGCCTGGAGGTGTCCAGGCCCCGTCGGCCGTCCGTTGCCCGCGTGTTCTTCGCCATTGTCTGGCGCGACACCTTCGTCACGGGCAAGGAGTTCGGTCTCCTGCTGGTCCAGATCGCGCTCACGCCGCTGTTCATGCTGTTCATCTTCGCCAAGGTCCTCGGCGAGCTGAACTACGTGCGGCCGGAGTTCGGGGACCTGCTGCTGCCCGGCATCGCGGCGCTTGCCGCCTTCCTGACCGCGCTTCAGAGCGTCGCGTATCCCCTGGTGATGGAGTTCGGCGTCACCAAGGAGATGGAGGACCGGCTCCTGGCTCCCCTGCCGGTGTACATGGTGGCGGTCGAGAAACTGCTCATGTCCATGGTGCGGGGGATGATCGCCTCGGCCTGCGTCTTCCCGATGGGGGCGCTGGTCCTGGGCGGCGCGCCCTGGCGTGCGTCCGGAGTTCCCCTGCTCCTCGTCGTGCTCGCGCTGGGCTCCTGGGCCGGTGCCGCCATCGGCATCACCGTGGGCACGCTGGTCCCGCCGCACCGGATCAGCATCATGTTCGCGGTGATCATGGCACCTCTCATGTTCACGGGCGCCACGCAGTATCCGCTGGTCTCCCTGGACAAGATCGGCTGGTTCCAGGTGATCAGTGCGCTCAACCCCCTGACGTACGTCTCCGAGGGCATGCGCGCCGCCCTGGTGCCGTCCATCCCCCACGTGGACCCGTGGCTGTGTGTCCTGGCCCTGACCGGCTACTCCCTGCTGTTCACGGCCGTGGGGATCATCGCCTTCCGGCACCGGGCCCAGAAGTGAGCCCGGAATTACAGCCAGGTCTACCCCAGGTCTCCAGTCAACGCCCCTGCGGCGGACCCTCGGCGAGAGGTTGGCTATGACCATGACGAATTCGACTGACACCGTCCAACTGTGGTCCGTGACCAAGCAGTACGGCTCGGGGACGCAGACCGTCACCGCGCTGGACAACGTCACCACCACCTTCGCCCGGGGCACCTTCACCGCGGTGATGGGCCCCTCCGGCTCGGGCAAGTCCACTCTGCTGCACTGTGCGGCCGGCCTCGACCGCGTCACCGACGGCAAAGTGATCATCGACGACACTGATCTCAGTGACCTCGACGAGACCGCGCTCACCCTGCTGCGGCGTGACCGTGTCGGGTTCGTCTTCCAGGCCTTCAACCTCGTGTCGGCGCTCACCGCCGAGCAGAACGTGGCGCTGCCGCTGCGTCTCGCGGGGCGCAAGCCGGAGCGGGGGGATCTGGTCGCGGCCCTCTCCGAAGTGGGCCTCGGCCACCGCGGTCCGCACCGTCCCAGTGAGCTCTCCGGAGGTGAGCAGCAGCGGGTGGCCATCGCCCGCGCCCTGATCACCCGGCCCGCCGTGCTCTTCGCGGACGAGCCGACCGGCGCACTGGACACCAAGACCTCCCGCGACGTCCTCGCGCTGCTGCGCAACGTCGTCGACCGTCACCAGCAGACCGTGGTCATGGTCACCCACGACCCCGCGGCCGCCGCCTACGCGGACCGGGTCCTGCTGCTCGCCGACGGACGGATCGTGGACGAGCTGCGCGGCCGCAGCACCGTCGACACGATCGCCGCCCGCATGGCCGCTCTGGAGGCCGTCGCATGCTGAGCCTCGCCACCGTCCGCCAGCGCTGGGTGTCCTTCATCGGGACGTTCACCGCCCTGTGCCTCGGCGTGACCATCCTGTGCATGACCGCTCTGGTGCTCGTCTCCGCACAGCCCGAGGCGCCCAAGCGGTACGCGGGCACCGAGGTACTGGTGCAGAGCCCCGGGGCCGACCAGTCGGACGGCAACTTCACCGAGAA
Organism: Streptomyces sp. NPDC003032; assembly: GCF_053591415.1. Taxonomy (NCBI): domain Bacteria; kingdom Bacillati; phylum Actinomycetota; class Actinomycetes; order Kitasatosporales; family Streptomycetaceae; genus Streptomyces; species Streptomyces sp. NPDC003032. Next base: position 17,791 of record NZ_JBSFTT010000028.1, read on the forward strand.
CCTGCCGTGGTCGCCCGAGCGCACCGACGAACTGGTCACCGACCTGGAGTCGGTGCCCGGCGTCGCCGCCGCGGTGCCCGACCGGTCCTTCTACGCCCAGGCCGTGATCGGCGGGAAGCCGGTGGACGACCCGGGCCCGGAACTGCGCGGCCACCCCTGGTCCAGCGCGGCCCTGGCGCCGGACAAGCTCACCGCGGGACATGCGCCCCGCACGCACGACGAGGTCGTCGTGGACGAGTCGCTGGGCCTGGCCCCCGGCGCCTCGGTGACGATGCTCACCGCCAAGGGGCCTGCCCCGTACAAGGTGTCGGGCACCGTCGAGTCCTCCGCGTTCTACCTCACGGACGCCGCGGCCAAGCCCCTCTCCGGCGGCGTGCGGGTCATCGGCCTGGTGACCGAGAAGGGCGCGGACGCCGCGGCGGTGGCGAGCGCGGCCGAGAAGGCCGTGGGCAAGGAGGCCGACGTGGTCTCCGGCGGTGCCCTGAAGGACCTGGAGGCCAAGAGCGCGGCGAAGACCCGCTGGATCGGCACACAGATCCTGATCGCCATGGCCGGCCTGACCGCGTTCGTCTCCATCTTCGTGGTCGCCTCGACCTTCGCCTTCAGCATCGTGCAGCGCCGCCGGGAGTTCGGTCTGCTGCGCACCATCGGGGCCACTCCGCGCCAGATCCGCCGGATGATGTACGGCGAGGCCATCGCGGTCGGCGTGGTGGCGGCGGCCACCGGACTGGTCCTGGGCTCCCTGCTCGCCCCGGTCCTCGGCGGCCTGCTGGTCGACGGCGGCCTGGAGCCCGCCGGGTTCACCGTACGCATGTCGGCGCTCCCCCTGCTCGGCTCCTTCGCCCTCGGGCTGCTGGTCGCCCTGCTCGGAGTCTGGTCGGCGTCCCGGCGCGCGGCCCGCATCGCCCCGCTGGAGGCGCTGCGCGAAGCCGCCCTGGAGACGCGGCCGATGACTCGCGGGCGGTGGATCGGCGCGATCGCCTTCACCGCTCTGGGCCTGCTCCTGGTCTTCGTCGCGGCCGGCAGCTCCTCGGACGAGATGATCAACAACGCCCTGTACGCGGCGATGGCCCTGATCGTGGGCCTGACACTGTTCGCCCCCGCGGTCATCCCGCTGGTGGTCAAGGCCGTCTGGTGGCCGCTGGGCCGGCTGCGCGGAGCCACCAGCATGGTCGCCAGGGAGAGCTCCCTCACGGCGGTGCGGCGGACCGCGTCGACGGCGGCACCGGTGCTCGTCACCGTCGGCTTCGCCGTCCTGATCGCCGGCATGTTCCAGATCAAGGCCAGCGGTTATGCCCTGGAGGAGACCGTCCGGCAGAACGCGACATCCGTGGTCACCCCGAAGGGCACCCCCGGCCTCTCGGACGCCGCGCTCGCCAAGGTGCCGGGTGGTGCGTCGCTGCTCCCCACCGAGCTCTACGTGGGAGGCACCGACCACATCGGCGCGATGGGTGTGAGCGAAGGCGCCTTCGAGCAGGCGCGGAAGAAGATGACCGTCAAGTCCGGCTCGCTCGACGGACTCAAGGGCGAGAACACGATGATCGTACGGTCCTCGACCGCGGCCTGGCTCGGCTGGACCTCGGGGCGCACCGTACCCGTCACGTTCGAGGACGGCAGGACCGAGAAGGTCGAGGTGGTCGCGGAGATCACGGACGACTCCTCGACAGCGAGCGTGCTGCTCACCCGTGCCACCGTGCGCGCGCACTCCCCCTCCGCGCTCACCCAGGTCGTGTACGCGACCGGCTCCGAACGGCCCGCGGTGACCGCGTCGCTCGGCGCGGAGACCATGAGCACCTCCGAGTACGCGACACGGACGGACGCCGAGGACGACCGGCTCGTCCAGATCTTCCTGGTCATCCTGATCGGCATGTCACTCGGCTACACGTGCCTGGCGATCGCCAACACGCTGATGATGGCCACCGCCGACCGCGCCGGGGACTTCGCGGTGCTGCGGCTGTCGGGGGCGACCCGACGACAGGTGCTGCGCATCGTCGCGGCGGAGTCGGCGCTCTCCGTCGGCATCGGCACCGCGCTCGGCCTCGGCATCGCGCTGGTCGCCCTGCTCGGCATCCGGTCGGGACTCTCCTCGCAGCTCGGCACCCAGGTCGACCTCAACCTGCCCTGGTCGACGATGCTGCTGACGATCGGACTGTGCCTGCTCCTCGCGCTGCTCTCCAGCGTGCTGCCGGCCCGGATGGCTCTGCGCAGGACCGGCGCCCGGTCCGCCGCCTGAGCCCCCCCCCCGACTGGTGCCCCGGGTCACGCCTCCCCCGCCGTGTCCCGGGGCACCGCCCTTTCACCGGCCCGCTCCGGGCCCGGATCACGGGGCCAGCGCGGCTCGCAGCGCACCGATGGCCCGCGCGGCGACCTCCGGCGCGGCATGGCTGTGCCGGGGCAGCTCCACGGCGGCGACTCCGTCGTATCCGCTCTCCCGCAGCGCGGCGAGCGTGGCCCGCAGATCCAGTTCGCCCGCCCCGAACTCGAGGTGCTCATGGACGCCCGGCAGCATGTCGTCCAATTGCACGTTGACGAGCAGACCCGCGGCGCGGCGCACACAGGCCGCCGCGTCGACCGGCTCGACCGCCACGCAGTGGCCGACGTCCAGGGTGATGCCGAGGAGAGGCGGATCGCCGAGTTCAGCGCGCAGGTCCAGCGCCTGCTCCAGGTGCTGGACGAACATGCCGGGTTCGGGTTCGAGGCCGAGCGGCACCCCGTACCGCTCGCACTCGGCGAGCACCTCACCGACGCCCGACTTCATGCGCTGCCACGCCACATCCGAAGCGACGGTGGAGGGCCTGATGCCCGACCAGAACGAGACGCAGTCGGCATCGAGATCGGCGGCGACGCGTACCGCGCGACGCAGGAAGTCGACACGGCCGGCGGGTTCGTCGCACACCAGGGTGGGGTGGTGCTTGCGGCGCGGGTCCAGGAGGTACCGGGCACCGGTCTCCACCACGCAGCGCAGGCCGAGCGTGGTCAGCAACCGGGCCACGCGCGCCGCTTCGCCCGCCGCGCCGGGCGCGAACGGGTCGAGGTGGGCGTGGTCCAGCGTGAGGGCCACCGCCGTGTATCCGAGGTCGGCGATGGTGCGCAGGGCGTCGTCCAGACTGTGGTTGGCGAAGCCATTGGTTCCGTATCCGAGCCGCAGAGGGGCCGCTTCGTTCATGTGGGGTGCTCTTCCTGGGGACGGTCGGGCGGAGGGAGCGCCGTGGTCCGGTCAGCCCGTGCGGATCTCCGAGCGCGTCTCGTGCGCCGCGGGCCCCGCGGAACGCTCCGGGTGCGGTACACCGAGCAGGGCCATGCCGAGCGGAGTGACCGTGTGCAGCACGGTGTTGCGGTTGCGCATGGTGGTGATGAGCCCGGACTCCCGCAGGATGGCCGTGTGCTGGCTGGCGCCGGCGGAGGAGATGCCGAGGACTTCGGCGAGCTGGCTGGTGGTGCACGACGAGGTGAGGGCGCGCAGCGCGGCGGCCCGGGTCTTTCCCACGAGAGCGCTCAGGGCTTGCGAGGAGTTGTCGGGGCTGTCCCAGAGTCCGGCGCCCGTCGGGGTGTCCAGGGGCGCCGCGTACACCAGGGCCCGCTGTCCGGTTTCGGGCTCGGCGCCGATCAGTACGGCCGGCTGGTGCTGCGAGAGGAACAGCGAGGGTACGAGGACGAGACCCTGGCCGTCGAGGAAGACGTCCCGCGCCGGCCCGGGGATCCCCATCACCGGCGAGCTCCAGCTGATCCGGGAGTGGAGTGTCGCGAAGAGCCGGTCGACTCCCCCGGTCATGGTGATCCGCCCGCGGGCGTCGCACTCCGCGGTGAGCCGTGCCTGCATCCGGCTCGCGTACGGCTCCAGGGCGGACCGCCACACCTGCGTGATCTCGGCCGTGGCGTCGCGGCGGCTGATCCCCGCCGAGCGCAGCACCGAGTCGTCCGCGGTGGGCGACCGGTCGACCAGGCACAGCAGATCGTTCGGTGCCTGCACCCTGCGCTGCGCGGCGGTCAGCAGCTGGGTCAGCGGTGTCGACCGCCGCAGGTGCCGGCTGAGCTGGTTGCGCCACTGCACCTGTGAGGCGCTGCTGGTCCGGCCGAGCATGCCGAGCGCGAAGACCGTCTCGGCGACCGGACCGAGGGTGGGCCTGAGTCTTATTCGGGTCAGGTCCTGCGCGGTGAAATGGATTCTGAACACCTTCGCTCCTCACCGTGACGTTCCGTCACGAGCCCGTTCTCTCTCGGCCTGCCCCGTGTCGGGAGGCCCTCGTGTCACCGGCCGGGGGTGCCAGCAGGGCGAGTTCTCCGCGCCATGCGACGGCGCGGGGCCGGGCCGCGTACCGTTCCGCGGCGTGCAACCCGAGCAGGGCCGGGAAGCGGTAGCGCAACGCTCCGCAGGTGTCCCGGCCCGCCACTTCCAGGAGCTGAAGATCCACCAGCCGTTCCAGTACGTCCTCCGCGTCGCGCACCCCGAGGCGCAGGGCCTCCGCCCCGGTCCACACGTCGAAGGCGGCGGCGGTGATGCCGCCCAGCTCGCTGTAGCGTTCCGCCAGCTCCCGGGGTACCGAGTGCAGGGCACGGTCGAAGCAGGCGCGGACCGAGGGCTCGCCGCGGCTCAGCGCGTCCAGGAGGCGGCCCCTGTCGGCCAGCCGCTCGACCAGGTCGGCCACGGTCCAGTGCGGTTTGGCCGCCAGCCGGGAACCCGCGGCGCGCAGGGCGACCGGCAGCCGCGCGCAGAGCCCGACGAGGGTGGCCGTCCCCACCGGGTCGGCGGTGACGCGGCCGGGGCCCGCGCTCCGTGCGAGCAGCCGCACGGCGTCCTCCTGCGTGAGGCCGCCCAGCCGGAGTGCCTCGGCGGCGCCGCCGTCCATGAGCAGTTCGGAGCCGGTGACGATGACGCGGCAGCGGCTGCCGCCGGGCAGCAGCGGGGCGATCTGCTCGTAGGAGGCGGCGTGGTCGAGGACGATCAGCACCCGCCGGTCCGCGAGCAGGCTGCGGTAGAGCGCCCCGCACTCCTCGGTTCCGGCGGGGAGGTGTTCGGCGGGGACGCCGAGCGCCCGCACGAAGCGCCGCAGCACCCGTTCCGCGGCGCGTTCCGGCACCTCGTCGGCCAAGCCCCGCAGATCGGCGTGGAGCCGGCCGTCGGGGAAGTCGGCCGCGGCACGGTGGCCCCAGTTCAGCGCGAGCGCGCTCTTGCCGGTGCCCGGCGGTCCGACGACGTAGCAGACGGGCGCGGTGTGGCCGTCGGGGGCGGCGGCAAGCACCTCGTCCATGCGCCGCAGTTCGGCCCGGCGGCCGGTGAACAGCGACCCGCCCGGAGGAAGTTGGGCGGGCGTGCACTTTTGCCGGGGCATCGCGGGGAGCGTGGCCTCAAGGGGCGGGCGCGGCGCGGGGTCGTCGTGCAGGATCTGTTCGTGCACGGCGCGGAGGTCGGCGCCCGGCTCCAGACCGAGCTCGTCGATGGTGAGGCTGCGCCCCTCACGGAAGGTCCGCAGCGCTTCGGCACGCTGGCCCGACCGGTGCTGGGCGAGCATGAGACAGGCACGCAGCTGCTCGCGCAGCGGGTTCTCCCTCACCAAGGTGGTCAGCTCACCGACGAGGGAGCGGTGCTCGCCGAGCTCCAGGCGCAGCACCATCAGCTGTTCGGCTGCGAGCATCCGCTGCTGGGCGAGGTGGGCGCCCTCCAGCTCAGCGAAGTCACAGGTCAGATCGGCGAAGGCGGGCCCCCGCCACAGGGCGAGCGCGCTGTGCAGCCGTTCGGCCGCCCGCTCGGTGTGTCCCTGGCGGACGAGTTCGTAGCCCTCTTCCGTCCGGTCGGTGAACTCGGTGATGTCCGTCCAGTGGGAGACGGAAGCCAGCTGGTACCCGGGTGCCACCGTGGTGATGACGTCCTCATTGGCACCCGCGTCGCGAAAGAGCTTGCGCAGCGCGGCGACACAGATGGAGACCTGGGTGCGCGCGCTGCTCGGCGGGTTGCCGCTCCAGACGTCACGGGCCAGGTCGTATACCGGGACCACCCGCCCCCGCGCCAGCAACAGGCGGGCGAGGACCGCTCGTTGGCGGGAGCCCCGCAGGTCGAGGGCCTGGCCGCCGACGGACACCTCGATCGGGCCCAGCAGACGGAAAGAGCACTCCCCCGTGTGCTGCGCCATGGATGTATTCACGACATGGCCTCCCCCGTTCGACGAGCGGAACGACCGCCCGCGTCTCAACCATCTACATGAGTAACACCCGGGCACTAAAGGGATCTTTGTGCAGGCCGGAACCGTCCCGCAGCACCGCGGATCCGGCTGCCACCACATCCGAATGCGGGCAGACTTGCCACGCGGCCGGCTCATCGGCAAACCGTCGCCGACCCGCCGGCCACTGAGGGGGGAACACGAATGAGACACAAGGGTGGGATCGAGAGCAGACAGGTGACGCTCGATGACGACGCCTACGGGACGTTGAGCGGACCGGTGAGCGAGTTGCTCGGGGAGGCACCGGCGGCAGAGCCGGTGTGGAGCACCGCACCCGCCGTCGTCAGTGGCTCGTACGCGGTCGATCCGCCGTTCTTCGGCGACGGTGACATCGGCCGCCTGGCCGTGTGCGCGGCCGTCAACGACCTCGCCGCCCGCGGCATAGAGCCGTGGTGGGTCACGCTGAGCCTCACCGTCGAGGCGGGACTGCCCGCCACGCTGCTGCGGCGGGTCCTCGCATCCGCCCAGGACGCCGCGTACGAGGCGGACGTAGTGGTCCGCGGCCTGGAGACACGCGTGGTGCGCGCGGGCGACGCGAACCGGCTCTTCGCGCACAGCACTTGCGCGGGCAGACACGGGGCCGCGCCCCTGTGGGCGGGCGGCGCCGTGCCGGGTGATCTGCTCCTGCTGACCGCGCCGCTGGGGGGCTGGGCAGTGCACCTGCTGTCGGTCCGGGAGGGGCTGGGGCTCGAGAACCTGGTGCCGAGCGGCTGCCATCCGCTGAACATGATGCTCCGCGACATCCTGCGGTCGGTGGAACCGGGCGCCGTGCGTCAGGTGCACCGCATCGCGCGAGGCGGCCTGGCGCGGGTACTGGGGGCCCAGGCGACGGCCGCCGGCCGGACGGTCAGGGTGTACGAGGAGGCGCTGCCCATCCAGCACGAGGTGAGTGCCGCGGCCGAACTGCTCGGCATCGACCTGCTGTACACCACGGACGAGGGCTGCTTGTTCCTGTGCGTGTCGGCCAGGGCCGCGGACTCCGTACTGGATACCCTGCGGGCGAATCCGTACGGCCGCGAAGCCGCGGTGATCGGAGAAGTGACGGAGTCCGTGTCGCCGATGGCGGTACTCGCCGAGCGCGAGGGCCGGGCGCGGCGCCTCGACGCCCGGGCGGCCCTGTGGCCGGAGCCGTCGCGGCTGCGATGAGGAGTTCCCGGCCGCCCGGGAACCCTGTACCGCCCGTAAAGAGGAGAATGCCGGAAAAGCTTCCGCTCTTCCGGCATTCCGCTATCTTACTGATCAGTACCTGTGAACTGCGTCACAGTGGATTCAGGAATATGCGGAATTCTCCACTCCACTGCACGGGAAAGCAGCTACAGAGGCACTGTCCGGTCCCGTCCACCTGACATACCGCAAGAACGGGTCAGCCCCATATGGGGTCCTTCTCGGGCACTTCCTGAGTTATCTGGGCGCCGGTCGCGGCCGTGACGGCCCCCGCGCCCTCGTGCGACATCACGGCACTTTGCACACCGGTCGCCCCGGCGACGAGCAGGGCTGCCATGGCCGCTCCCACCAGCGTCTCACTGGTTGCGTGCCCGGCACGGAAGAGGTTCATGGCCTTGGGAAACAGCACGGTTTCTCTCCAATTCGACGAGCCACCCGATTTACAGCACGTCAGTATCGACGTTCCGCCGTCAATCATCGTTCACCCGGGCCTCTTCACCCCTGGCATATAGTTGCAGTGCAGCAAGTGCACTTGCTCAGGGGGAGGTTGAGTCGTGGAACAGAGCTCCGCGGATTCCGAGTTCGACCGACTGGACGACACGAGCGCCGAGGCCTACCGGTTAGCGGTACTCGAAGGGCAGTTCAGAGCGGAAGCGATAGCAGCCGAACTGAACCTTTCACCGGAGGACGTCCAGCGCACCGAACGGGTACTGCGGGTATTGCGCCTGCTCCATCCGACCCCCGGGGACCCCCGGCGCCTCGCGCCCGTCAGCCCCGACGCCGCGTCCTCGGAACTCCTCGGCCCCATGGAGCAGCACATGGGCCAGCTGGAGCAGCACGTCTCCCGGCTCCGGAGCCAGCTCTCCGCGCTGCAACCCATCTACTTCGAGGGACGAAGGCTCCGTAACCACCTGGAGGCGTTCGACACCATCTCCGACCCCGACATCGTCCAGTCGATGATCGACTCGCTGATCAAGCGCAGCAAGTACGAAGTGCTGACCGTGCAGCCCGGAGGCGCCCGCCCGCCGCATCTGCTGGAGTCCGCCAAGCAGAGCTGCCTGGCCATAGTGGAGCGGGGAGTCAGGCTGCGCTCGATCTACCAGCACACCGCGCGCACCGATCCCGGGACCCAGGCGCTGGTCCGCGAAGTCTCCGCCGAGGGCGGGGAGTTCCGGACGTCCGAGGAGGTCATCGACCGGCTCATCGTCATCGACCGGGAGGTCGCCTTCCTGCCCCAGCGCAAGGCTGCCAACGGAGTCTCGGGCGGCGCCGTGGTGGCACGCGAGCCCACGCTCGTCAACTACCTCTGCTCGGTCCACGACCTGCTGTGGCGTTCCGCCGTGTCCTTCCTGCCGGACGATCCCTCTTCGAAGCCCGTCATGGACGACGTGAAGCGGGCGATCATCCGGCTCCTCGCCGAGGGCTACAAGGACGAGTTGGTGGCCCGAAGACTCGGCATGTCGGTGCGCACGTGCCGACGTCACATCTCCGAGATCACCGCCGAGCTCAAGGCGGCGAGCCGCTTCCAGGCGGGGGTGAAAGCGGCGACCTACGGCCTGTTCGGGCCTGTGGCGCCCACCACGTGAACCCCGCGCGCCCCACCGCAACTTACGGACATGCAGCTTCATGTCAGGGCGGTTCCCTGGCCCTGACATGGGCCAGGGAGTCACCGTGATGACGGCCGAGGTCGATCTGCGGGGGCGGGGGCACGGAGTCGTGAACAAGGGCGTCATATCCTCCGGAGCCGTGTCCAGCCGCGGTCCGTCCTTCCATCTCGTCCACAGCTCGCCCTACGGAGAGCACTACGCGATCGACGCGCCGTCGCGGAGGGAGGAGCGGTTCGCCGTGTCCGGTGAACTGCTCCCCGGCCAGGGACCGGCCGGGGAGCACCCCGGGCACTTCCACGACTGGCAGCTGCTGACCCGGCTGGTGCTCGACACGGGCCGCTTCGTCGGGCCTCGGCACTTCGGTGTGCCCCCGTACCTTCCCGCCCAGCTGGCCCTGTTCGAGCTGGACCTGCACGACCCGGCCGCCTGGCGTGCGGACGCCGTCCGCACACCCCTCACCGGGGAACTGCGCGTCCGGCCCTCCCGCGCCCTGGACGGTGCCCCGCACCGGATCGAGATCGAGGGCTCGGTCCGTCTCGGCCCCACGCCCTGCGCCCGGATCAGGGCGGCCCTCGGTTTCCTCGTGCCCGTACCCGTGGGCGCGCCGGGGCCCGCGGGCCCCGCTGTCGCGGTGCATCCCTTCGAAGTGGGGCGCGTCTCCCCGGAGTCCGTACTCCTCGGCACCCCCGCGCTCTCCTCGTACGGCCGCCTCACCTCGCCCGTACTCATCCCCCGCGACCTGCCCGGGCTCGGCGCGGAGCCCGGAGGGACCATTCCCGACCTGGCCCTCGTGGAAGTGGTCAGGCAGGCGTCGCTGCTGTGCGCGGGGCTCACCTGCGGCCTGCGCCCCCAGCGCAGTACGACAGTCGCTCTCACCGTCCGCCGCCGGGGCTTCGCCGTCGCGGGCGCCCCGCTGCACTGCACCGCCGTCCCGGGAACACTCTCGGTCGACGAGCACGGCTACCCCCGGGTCCCCGTCGTCCTGACCATCCACCAGAACGGCCGGGCGGTCGTCGAGGCGACCTCCGAGGTGCACCAGGACTACTGACGCCCCGCGCCCCACCGGTCCACACGACGCCGATCGGGCGACCTGACGCAGAGAAACGCGGAAACACCGCAAGAGAGGACAAGGGGGAAGTCCGCACCATGAGATTTCACCTGCTCGGCCCGCTGGAGGTCCTGTCCCCCACGGCCACGGATCCCGACACCACGCCCCGTGCCGCCAAGCACCGCGCCATTCTCGCCACGCTGCTGGTCCGTGCCGGCGAGCCCGTCCCGACCGAGACGCTGATCAGCGAGCTGTGGGGGGACACACCGCCGCGCACGGCGACCACCACCATCCAGGTCTACATCTCCCAGTTGCGCAAGTTCCTGAACCTCGCCGACTCGAACGGCGCCGGCCAGGCCATCGTGACCCGCCGCCCCGGTTATCTCTTCCGCCTCGACCCCGGGCAACTGGACCTCACCCTCTTCGAGGCGCTGTACGAGCAGGGCCTCGCCGCGGCCGAGCGGCAGGAGCACGCCAGGGCCTCGGACCTGCTGGGCGAGGCGCTCGCCCTGTGGCGGGGGCGCTTCCTCGCCGACACCCCGGCCGGGCCACTGCTGTCGGCCGAGGGCTCGCGGCTCTCCGAGATGCGCGTGAGCGCCCTGGAGCAGCGCATCCGCGCGGACCTCCAGCTCGGGCGCCATCAGGAACTCCTCGGTGTGCTCAGGACCGCCACCGCCGAGCATCCGCTGCGCGAGGAGCTGCACGCCCACCTCATGGTCGCGCTCTACCGCTCGGGCCGTCAGGCCGAGGCCCTCCAGGTGTTCGCGGCGCTGCGCCGCACCCTTGTCGACGAACTCGCCATCGAGCCTGGCCCCTCGCTCCAGCGCCTGCACCAGCGGCTGCTCTCGGGCGACCCCAAACTCCTGCACGCCGCCAGGGACCGGGCACGGACCGGCCCCACCGGCGCCCCTCCCCCGCCGCCCGCGCGCTTTCCCCCGCCGGACCCGCGGTTCGCGGGGCGGTCGGCGGAGCTGGCAGAGGTCTGCGGCCTCCTGCGCGAAGGGGTGGCCAGAGTCCTGGTGACCGGTGCCCCGGGGACAGGCAAGTCCGCCCTCGCCCGGCACGCGGCCCATCTGCTCAAGGACGCCTTCCCTGAAGGACGCGTCCTCGCCGACCTGCGGACGGCACCCTCCACGACGCCCGCCGAGATCACCGAACGGCTGCTGCACGCCGCCGGGGCCCCTGCCCCTCTGCCGGACACACCCGCGGCGCGCCTGCGGCTGCTGCGCCGGCTCACCGAGGGACGCGGGCTCCTGCTCGTCCTGGACAACGCCGACCTGGCCGGGGACCTGAGCACCGCCCTGCCGGACCAACCGGGCATCACCACGCTGATCACCGCGCGGCACCGCCCCGGTGGGCTCGGGCCGGCCGCCACAGTGCGCATCGGCCTGCCCGACCAGGCGACGGCGGAGGCCATCTTCACCACGGCCTGCGAGAGCGCGGCCGCGCAGACGGCACCCGAAACGGTCGAGGAGATCACCGCTTTGTGCGGCCGCCTGCCGCTCGCGCTGCGTGCCGCGGGCGCTCGCCTGGCCGCCCACCCGCACTGGACGGCAGCCACTTTCGTGGGCCGGTTGCGCCCCGAGGAGACCCGGCTCGACGAACTGCGGCACGACGGACTCGACGTACGGGCCTGGCTGCTGCACGGGTACGAGAGGTGTGCCGGGCCGGAGCGCGACGCCTTCCGGATGCTGAGTGTGCTGCCGCCGGGCCCCTTCGACGCCGCGTCGGCCACGGCGGTCCTGGACGTGACACCGGAGGCCGCCACAGCGCTCCTGGAACAGCTCGTCGGCAGCGGCCTGCTGGACGTGGCGGGGTCGGGTGGCAGCGCCCTCGCGAGCTACCGGCTGCCCCGCCTGTACCGGCTGCTCGCTCTCGAACTCGGCGCGGCGGACCCCGCCGGCGCCCGGCACGCCGCCATCGGGCGGCTGTGTGAGGCGTACGCGCGCACAGCCGAGTGGTCCAGACCCGGGGCAGGCCTCAGTGCTCTCGTCGCCGGTACCTCCGGCGCGGCGCCGGGTTCCTCGGGCCCTCGCGCTCTGCATTGGTACACCGAACAGCGGTCCGCTCTCGTCCGGACGGTGCGCGAGGCGGCCGATGCCGGTCAGTGGCGGCCCGCACTGCGCCTCGCCCGTGCCATCGGCGACTTCCTGGAGGCCATCGCGGCGTGGGACGACTGGGCCACGGTCCAAGAGGCCGCGCTCCGGGCCGCCGAGGCGGTCCAGGACGAGGACGGGCGCGCCTGGGCGCTGCGCTTCGGAGGTGACCTCGCCTGGCAGCGGCGGGAGTTCGACGGGGCGTGCCGGTGTTACCGGGACGCGCTCCGGGTGGCGCGGCGGGCCAGGAACCCGGCCGAGGAGGCGCGGTCACTGGCCGGACTCGCGGATCTCCATCTGGAGCACGGCTCGTCGCAGGACGCGGCGGCTCTGGCCGCCGAGGCGCGGGCGGCGGCGGACGCGTCGCAGGACCAGCGGGCCCTGTTCGAGGCACAGCGCTGTCAGGCCCTCGTCGCGCTCGACGCGGGCCGCTCCGCGGAGGCCGAGAAGTTCTTCGCCTGCTGCGTGGAGACGGCCACGGAGCTGGCCGACCGACGGCTCGAGGCCTACGCCCGCCGCTCGGAGCGCGCGGCGGCCGTGCCCGACGGCTTGCCGGGCACGTTCGTCGGCGTGGAGGTGCGGCCGGGAGTGAGCCGGTTGGGCCCCGCACCCTCGGGGGTCTTCGGCAGGGTCCCCGAGCCCTGCGGAATCAATCCTTCCTGAGGGCGAGGCACTCCTCGTAATCCGGCAGCAGCCCCTCGGCCCGCACCTCGGCCAGGGACGGTGCCTCCCGGTCCCGGTCGGAGAGCAGCTGCGACCGGCCGGGCCAGGCGATGCCGAGCTGCGGGTCGTGGACGTTGACGGAGTGCTCCCGGCCGGGCTCGTACGCACGGGACACCAGGTAGCTGACAGTGGCGCTCTCGCTCAGCGCGCAGAAGCCGTGCCCGAACCCCTCGGGCAGATAGACGGCGGCCCGCTCGCTGTCGTCGAGCCGAACGGCCTCCCACCGGCCGAAGTCGGGCGATCCCACCCTGAGGTCGACGACGACATCGAGGACCGCACCGCTCACGCACGTCACGTACTTGGCCTGCCCGTGGGGGACCTGCGCGAAGTGGATGCCACGGACCACGCCCCGCGCCGACACGGACAGATTGCCCTGGACCATGTCCGGGGGACGGTGGGCGAGCACGTCGGCGAGCAGGTCCGGGCGGTACCACTCCATGAAGAGTCCGCGGGGGTCGGCGTGCTGGTGCGGAGTGATCCGCAGCGCGCCCGGGACGGACAGCTCACTGATCTTCACAGCTGCCCCCGGCTCTTCGCGTCGAGCAGCCCGAGCAGATATGCGCCGTAGCCGCTCTTGGCCAACGGCTCGGCCAGCAGGGCGAGTTGGGCGTCTCCGATCAGGCCGGAGCGCCAGGCCGCCTCCTCCACGCAGCCGATCTTCAGTCCCTGCCGCTCCTCGACGACCCGGACGAACTCCGAGGCGTGGACGAGCGAGGTGAAGGTCCCGGTGTCCAGCCAGGCCGTGCCGCGGTCGAGGACGGTGACCTGGAGTTCACCTCGTTCGAGATAGGCGGTGTTGACGTCGGTGATCTCCAGCTCGCCCCGGGGGCTGGGCCTGAGCGCGCGGGCGATGTCGACCACCTCGTTGTCGTAGAAGTAGAGGCCGGGCACGGCATACCTCGACTTGGGGTGTTCGGGCTTCTCCTCCACGGACACCGCGCGTCCCTGCTCGTCGAACTCGACGACACCGTAGGCGCGAGGGTCCGAGACCGGGCAGGCGAAGATGCGGCCGCCCCGCTCCGGCGCGCCGACGGCGAGGTTTCGCCCAAGGCCCGTCCCGTAGAAGATGTTGTCCCCGAGGGCCAGGGCCACCGGCTCGTCACCGATGAACTTCTCGCCGATCAGGAAGGCCTGTGCGAGGCCCTCCGGCCGTTCCTGGACCGCGTACTCGATGCTGATCCCCCACTGGGAGCCGTCATCGAGGAGGTGCTGGAAGTGGACCTGGTCGGACGGGGTGGTGATGATCAGCAACTCGCTCACCCCGGCCATCACCAGGGTGGAGAGCGGGTAGTAGACCATCGGTTTGTCGAAGACAGGCATCAGCTGTTTCGACACCGCTTTCGTCACCGGCCACAACCGGGATCCGGTGCCTCCTGCAAGGATGATTCCGCGCATGCGAGTCATGGTGCAGTGGCGCGCTAAGGCGTCGCTTAGGCGGCGGCGACGGGCCCGGCCCGTACGGCCGCCGCTGGGCTAAGCTCCGGCAGCCATGAGACTCCTCGTCACCGGTGGTGCCGGCTTCATCGGCTCGCAATTCGTCCGCGCCACCCTCTCCGGCGCACTGCTCTCTCCCTCCGACGCGCACGTCACCGTCATCGACAAACTCACCTACTCCGGCAACCTCGCCAACCTCGCCCCCGTCGCCGACCACCCGGCGCTGACCTTCGAGGTCGGCGACATCACCGACGCCTATTTCGTCGACTCGGTGATGCCCGGCCACGACGCCGTGGTGCACTTCGCCGCCGAGTCGCACGTGGACCGGTCACTCGTCGGGGCCCGTGACTTCGTGACGTCCAACGTGCTCGGCACCCAGGCACTCCTCGATGCGGCGCGCAAGCACCGGGTCGGCCGTTTCGTCCATGTCTCCACCGACGAGGTGTACGGCTCGATCGAGCGGGGCTCGTGGACCGAGGACACGCCCCTCGCCCCCAACTCCCCCTACGCGGCGAGCAAGGCGGGCTCCGATCTGCTCGCCCTCGCCCAGCACCGCAGCCACTCCATGGACGTCGTCATCACCCGGTGCTCGAACAACTACGGGCGTTATCACTTCCCGGAGAAGATGATCCCGCTCTTCATCACCCGGCTCATGCGGGGCCGCAAGGTCCCGCTCTACGGCGACGGCGGCAATGTCCGGGACTGGCTGCACGTCTCGGACCACTGCGCGGGAATCGACCTGGCGCTGCATCGCGGCCGGGCGGGCGAGATATACCACATCGGCGGCGGCACCGAGCTGACCAACAAGGAGCTCACGGGGCTGCTCCTCGAAGCCTGCGGGGCGGGCTGGGAGCAGGTGGAGTACGTCGCCGACCGCAAGGGCCACGACCGCCGGTACTCCCTGGACATCACCAAGATCCGCGATGAACTGGGCTACGCCCCGTCGGTCTCCTTCGAAGAGGGGCTCGCCGACACCATCCGTTGGTACCACGACAACCGCGACTGGTGGGAGCCCCTCCAGGACCGAGCGGCGATCCACCGGTGACGCGCTGGCTGGTCACCGGCGCGACGGGCATGCTCGGCCGGGACGTGGCCGACGCCCTGCGCGCGGCGGGCGAGGGGCCGGGCACGACCGCGCTCGGCCGTGCCGGTCTCGACATCACCGACGCCGCCGCGGTCCGCGACGCGGTGGCGGGTCACGACGTGGTGGTCAACACGGCGGCGTGGACGGACGTGGACGGGGCCGAGGCCGACGAGGCCGCGGCGTCGGCCGCCAACGCGACGGGCGTACGGAACCTGGCCGCCGCCTGCGCGCCGCACCGCGCCCGGCTGCTGCACATCTCCACGGACTACGTGTTCTCCGGCAGCGGCACCGTGCCCTGGGCCGAGGACGCCGAGCCCGCACCGGTCAACGCGTACGGCCGCACCAAGCTCGCGGGCGAGCGTGCCGTGCGCGAGCTGCTGCCGGCGCACGGCTACACAGTCCGCACCGCCTGGCTGTACGGAGCACACGGGCCGAACTTCGTCTCCACCATGCTCCGGCTCGCGGCCGAGCGCGACGTCCTGGACGTCGTCGCCGACCAGCGGGGCCAGCCCACGTGGTCCGGCGCGCTCGCGGCGCGCCTGGTGGCGCTGGGGCGGGCCACGCTCGTCGGCGACGCGCCACCCGGCGTGTACCACGGGACGGCGACCGGCCGGGCCACCTGGTTCTCGCTCGCCAGGGAGGCCTTCGCGCTGGCCGGGCTCGACCCGCGGCGGATCAGGCCCGTGGGCTCCGAGCGGTATCCGAGGCCCGCCCCGCGGCCGGCCTGGAGCGTCCTTGGGCACGAGGGCTGGGCGCACGCCGGGATGTCCCCGCTCGCCCCCTGGCGGGACATGCTCGCCCAGGCCTTCGGCGAAGGCGTCTTCGGCGGGGGCCGGGTGGGCAGCGGCGCCGGTTAGGCCGGCGATAGCCGCGAGTTGCCGGGCCCATAGCGGCGCTGACCATGCTGATCCCAAGAGCCGACAGACGAAGGACAACCGGAGGCACAACCATGGGGCAGCGGACCGGAGTATGGCTGGTGGGCGCCCGGGGATCGGTGGCCACCACCGTGGTGGCGGGCGCCGCGGCGCTCGCCGCCCACCTCGCGGAACCGGTCGGCTGTGTCACGGAGACGGAACCGCTGCGCCGGCTGCCGCTTCCCGGCTTCGGCGACCTGGTCTTCGGCGGGCACGACATCACGTCGGTGTCCCTGCGCAAGCGCGCCGAACAGCTCGTCGAGGCAGGCGTGCTGCCCTTGGCACCGACGGCTCAGCTCGGCGCGGCCCTCGACGCGGCCGACCGGGAGATCCGCTCCGGCGCCCGCCCCGCGCACGGTGGCCCGCAGGCACGGCACGCACAGGCGCTCACCGCCGACCTCGTGTCCTTCAGGGAGCGGCACGGCCTGGACACGGTGGTGGTGGTCAACCTTTCCTCGACCGAACCGGCCGTCGCCCCCGACGGCCCGCCCACCACCCCCGACAGTCTGCGGCGCTCGCTGGAGGAGCGGGCCGACGTGCTGCCGCCGAGTTCGCTGTACGCGTACGCGGCGCTCATGGCCGACTGCGCCTACGTGGACTTCACACCGTCGACCGGCATCCGGCTGACCGCACTGGAGTCGCTCGCCGCCGACCGCGGCCTGCCGTACACGGGCCGCGACGGGAAGACCGGCGAGACCCTCGTCAAGAGCGTGCTGGCCCCGATGTTCGCGCAGCGGGCGCTGCGCGTGCGGTCCTGGTCCGGCACGAACCTGCTGGGCGGCGGCGACGGCGCGACGCTGCGGGACCCTCTTGCCGCCCGGAGCAAGACCACCTCCAAGAGCCGGGTGCTGGAGGAGATCCTCGGCCATGAGGTGGAGGGCGAGACGCACATCGACGACGTCCCCGGCCTCGGCGAGTGGAAGACCGCATGGGACCACGTCGGCTTCGAGGGATTCCTCGGAGTGCGGATGACGATGCAGTTCACCTGGCAGGGATGCGACTCCGCTCTCGCCGCGCCGCTGGTGCTCGACCTGATCCGGATGATGGCGCTGGCGCGCCGGCGCGGGCACAGCGGCCCGCAGCCGCAGTTCGGCTTCTTCTTCAAGGACCCCGTCGAGGCCGTGGGGCACGCCTCCCTCGGCGGCGTGCGCGCGGGAGGCGGCCACGGGCTCGACGAGCAGTACCGGGCGCTGCTCGGCTGGGCGGAATCGGTGGCGTCCTGATGCCCGGTCCGCTCTTCGAACTGGTCCGCGCACCGGCCGCGTTGACGGTGCCGGGCGACACACTGGCCGGGGCGGTGGCCACGGGACGCCCCCTTCGTCCCGCGGCCGCCGGCCTGGCCGCCGCCTCCGTCTGTCTCTACTGGGCGGGCATGGCGCTCAACGACTACGCCGACCGGACCGTGGACGCCTACGAGCGGTCCCACCGTCCGGTGCCCTCGGGCCGGGTCGGTGCGCGCACCGCGCTGGCCGTCGCGGTCTGCGGCACCTCGGCGGGCCTCGGCCTCGCGGCGCTGAGCGGCGGGCGCCGCTCGCTCGCCGTCGCCGTGCCGCTGGCGGCCACCGTCTGGGCGTACGACATGAAGCTCAAGGCGGGACCCTACGGTCCCGCCGCCATGGCGGCCGCGCGCGGGCTGGACGTCCTGCTCGGCGCCACGGCGGATGGCGGCGAAGGCATGGTCCGCGCCCTGTTCCCCGCCGCGACGATGGCGGCCCACACGGCCGCCGTGACCCGGCTCAGCAGCGGCGAGGTCCATGGGGCGCCGTCGGCTCTGCCCCGGGCGACGCTCGCGGCCACCGCCGTGGTCTTCGCGACGGCCGCGCTCCCCGCGCCCGGCCCGCGCGGTCGCTCCGCCCGGGTGGCCCAGACCGCCCTGGCGGGCTGGTACGCCTACCGCTTCGGCCGCCCCCAGGTCTCCGCCGCCAGGCAGCCCTCGGGGGACCGGATCCGGTCCGCCGTCGGCGCGGGCATTCACTCCATGGTGCCCCTCCAGGCCGCTCTCGTCGCCCGCTCGGGCGCCCCGCTGCCCGCGGCCCTGCTCTCCGTCGCGCTCCCCGTGGCCCGGCGCCTGGCCCGGCGGGTGTCTCCGACATGAGTGCCCCGTCCCGTGTCTTCGTGCGGTCCGCCCTCGACCACGCGCTCACCCCGTCCGGCGCCGCCTGGCTGAGCGCCGCCGAAGAACGCGTCGCCACCTCGGCCGACGCCCTCGCCGTCCTGTTCCCCGCCGCCGGCCGCTCCTGCGGGCACGGGCCGTTGCCCGGTCCCGCCGGATGGAGCGTGGCGGACGCGGCTCGCGCGTTCCTGCTGCTCGCCGTCCCGCCGGACGACGGCCGCAGACTCACCGAGACCCTGGCCTGCTACCGGTACGGCGACGCCTGCGAACGCCGTTCCGTACTCGTTGCGCTGCCCCTCCTCGGACTCGGTCCGCAGGCCGTCGAGCTGACCGAGGACGCCCTGCGCACCCAGGACGGCCGCCTCGTGGAGGCCGCCGTCGGGCCGTACGCGGCGCGCCACCTGAGTCAGCCGCTGTGGCGCCAGGCGGTGCTCAAGTGCCTGTTCACTGGTGTCCCGCTGAGTGCCGTCGCGGGGCTCGGCAGCCGCTGCGACGAGCCGCTCCTGAAGATGCTGGGCGCTCTCGTCGAAGAACGCGAGGCGGCCGGCCGCCCGGCGCCGCCCGACGCCGTCGCCCTTCTCACCGCCGCCCCGTCCGTCCCGCCCACCAGGAGTGGTACCTCATGCGGATTCTCGACCCGCACATCCATATGACGTCCAGAACCACCGACGACTACCGCGCCATGTACGCCGCCGGAGTGCGCTGTGTGGTGGAGCCCTCCTTCTGGCTGGGCCAGCCCCGTACGGGCGTGGGGAGCTTCACCGACTACTTCGACGCGCTCCTCGGCTGGGAGCCCTACCGGGCGGCCCAGTTCGGCATCGCCCATCACTGCGCCCTCGCGCTCAACCCCAAGGAGGCCAACGACCCGCGCTGCGCCGGCGTACTGGATCTGCTGCCCCGCTACCTGGCGAAGGACTCGGTGGTGGCCGTCGGCGAGATCGGCTTCGACTCCGGGACACCCGAGGAGGAGAAGGCGTTCGCCGCCCAGCTCGAACTCGCCAGGGACCACGGACTGCCGGCCCTGGTGCACACCCCGCACCGCGACAAGGCGGCGGGCACCGCACGCTCCCTGGAGCTGGTGGCCGCGTCGGGCATCGATCCCGGCCGGGTGGTCATGGACCACCTCAACGAGGTCACGGTCGCGCCCGTCGCGGACAGCGGCTGCTGGATGGGGTTCTCGATCTACCCCGACACCAAGATGGACCCGTCCAGGATGGTGCGCATCCTGGAGCAGTACGGCACCGAGCGCGTGCTGGTGAACTCCGCGGCCGACTGGGGGCACAGCGATCCCCTGCTCACCCGGGTGACCGGTGAGGCGATGCTCGCCGCCGGCTTCGACGAGGACGCCGTCGACCAGGTGCTGTGGCGCAACCCGGTCGCCTTCTACGGGCAGAGCGGGCGACTGCGGCCGGTCCTCGCCCCGGACCACCCGGCCGCCTCTGCCTCTCACGAGGGTAATTCCGTCGCACGCGGGTCGAGTTGAGGCCGGTATGCGCTTTCAGCACTCCGACGGTACGACCGTCCACCTCGCCTACTGCACCAACGTGCACCCCAGCGAGTCACTCGACGGAATCATCGGGAATCTGGACCGCCACGCCGTGCCGGTGCGGGAGCGTTTGGCCGCCGACCGGCTCGGCGTGGGTCTGTGGCTCCCCCGGCAGGCCGCGGACGAACTGGCCGCCGAACCGGCGGCCGTCGACCGGCTGCGCCGGGAACTGACCGCCCGCGGCCTTGACGCGGTCTCGCTCAACGCCTTTCCCTACCAGGGTTTTCACGCTCCCCGCGTCAAACGGGACGTCTACCTCCCCGACTGGGCCGACCCCGAGCGGCTGCGTTACACCCTCGTACTGGCGCGCATCCTGTCCCGGCTGCTGCCGGACGACGCGGCCCGGGGCAGCATCTCCACGCTGCCGCTGGGCTGGCGCTCCTGGTGGTGCCAGGAGCGCCAGGACAAGGCCGACGCCGCTCTCGACCGGCTGGCCACGGGCCTCGCGCAGATCGCCGCCGAGGAGGGCAGGCCGGTCCGGGTCGGCTTCGAACCCGAGCCGGGGTGCGTGATCGAACGCACCGAGGACGCGGTGGAGCTGCTCGCGGGCCGCTCCCCCGGGCTCCTCGGCGTCTGCCTGGACACCTGCCACCTCGCGGTGGCGTTCGAGGAACCCGCCGAGGCGCTGGAGCGGCTCGCGTCCGCCGGCGTGCCCGTGGTGAAGCTCCAGGCGTCCTGCGCGCTGCACGTGCCGCGGCCGCGGGACCCCGCCGCCGCGGCCGCGCTCGCCGCGTTCGACGAGCCCCGGTTCCTGCACCAGACCAGGGAGTCGGCGCACCCGCTGCCGCTGCCCATGGACGACCTGCGCGAGGCTCTCGGCCCGGACGGGCTGCCGCGGCACGCCCCGTGGCGCGTCCACTTCCACGTCCCGCTGCACGCGGCTCCCCGTCCGCCGCTCGCCTCCACCCGGCCGGTGCTGGAGGCCACCCTGGCCGGGCTGCTCGGCACGCCGGTCGCCGGCACGGACCACGTCGAGGTCGAGACCTACACCTGGAACGTACTGCCGCCCGGCCAGCGCCCCTCGGGACCCGAGGCGCTGACGGCGGGCATCGCCGCGGAACTCGACTGGGTCCGCGGTGTGTTCAGCGGGCTCGGGCTGAAGGAGGAGGGCCGATGAGCGCACGCCGGGCCGTGGTGGTGCTGTGCACCGTCGGGGTCACCCCGCGGCTGCTCCCCCACATGCCGAACCTCCGCGCGATCGGCGAGGAGGGCTTCACCGCCCCGCTGACGACGGTCTTCCCCGCGGTGACCTCCACCGTGCAGGCGAGCATCATCACCGGGTCGCCGCCCAAGGAGCACGGCGCCGTCGCCAACGGCTGGTACGCCCGCGACCGGGGCGAGGTGCAGTTCTGGGGGCAGCACAACGCCCTGGTGGCGGGGGAGAAGGTATGGCACGCGGCACGCGCCGTCGACCCCGCGCACCGCAGTGCCTATCTCTGCTGGTGGTACGCGATGGGCGCGGACGTCGACACCGTGCTGACCCCGCGTCCGGTCTACCGCTACGACGGCCGCAAGGAGCCCGACTGCTACACCCGCCCGGCCGGGCTGCGGGACGCGCTCACCGACGCGCTCGGCCCCTTCCCGCTGTTCCGGTACTGGGGTCCCGCCGCGGACATCTCCGGTACCGAGTGGATCGTCGCCGCCGCGCGCCTGGTGGTGCGCACCATCTCGCCCGACCTCTCCTTCGTCTACATCCCGCACCTGGACTACGACTTGCAGCGGTACGGGCCGGACGGCCCCGAGGCGATACGGGCGGCGCGCATGGCGGACGCCGCCCTCGCCCCACTGCTGCGCGAGCTGAGGGCCCGGGGCACCACGGTCCTCGCCCTGAGCGAGTACGGCATCACGGCCGCGCGCAGGCCGGTCGACATCAACCGGGCGCTGCGCGGCGCGGGGCTGCTCTCGGTCTACGCGCAGCGGGGGATGGAGTACTTGGACCCGTACACGTCCCGTGCGTTCGCCGTGGCCGACCACCAGGTGGCCCAGGTGTACGTCGACGACCCGGCGGACATACCGCGGGTGCGTGACGTACTGCGTGAACTGCCGGGCCTCGACGAGGTGTACGACCGGTCCGCGCAGCTGAAGCTCGGCGCCGGCCACCAGCGGTCGGGCGAGCTGGTGGCGGTCGCCGAGCCGGACGCCTGGTTCACGTACTACTACTGGCTGGACGACGCGCGCGCGCCTGACTTCGCGCGCGGTGTGGAGATCCACCGCAAGCCGGGCTACGACCCGGCGGAGCTCTTCTTCGACCCGCACGACCGCTGGGTGAAGGGCAGGGCCGCGCTCACCCTGCTGCGCAAGCGGGCCGGGATGCGGGCCCCGATGACCGTGGTGCCGCTGGACGCCTCGGTGGTGCGCGGCACCCACGGCCGGCTGCCCGACGATCCGCGCGACTCCCCCGTACTGCTGTGCTCCGACCCGAGCGCGGAGCTCAAGCGGTGCCACGCCACTGAGGTGAAGGACCTGATCCTGCGGCTTTCGGGGCTGGGCCCGACGCCGTCGGCCCCGAGGAGAGGTACGCCGTGAACGTACTCGATTCGATCGTGGACGGGGTGCTCGCCGATCTGGCGGTGCGCCGCGCCCGGGTGCCCCTGGACGCACTGCGGCAGCGGGTGGCGGAGGCACCGCCCGCCCTGGACGGGGCGGCGGCGCTCCGCGCGGACCCGGGGGTCCGGGTGATCGCCGAAGTGAAGCGGGTGAGCCCGTCCGCCGGGCGGCTCGCGGACATCCCGGACGCCGGGGCGCTGGCCGAGGCCTACCAGGAGGGCGGCGCGGCGGCCATCAGCGTGCTGACCGAGGAACGCCGCTTCGGCGGCGCTCTCGCGGACCTCGACGCCGTGCGGGAGCGCGTACGGATCCCCGTGCTGCGCAAGGACTTCGTGGTGGACCGCTACCAGGTGTGGGAAGCGCGGGCGCACGGCGCGGACCTGGTGCTGCTCATCGTGGCCGCGCTGGACCAGAGCCGTCTGCGGTCCCTGGTGGCGGAGGCGCGCGCCGCGGGGCTGACCCCGCTGGTGGAGGCGCACGACGCGCGGGAGATCGCGCGGGCCCTCGACGCGGGAGCGGACGTGGTCGGGATCAACACCCGGGATCTGCGCACACTCGAAGTGGACCGCGGGGCGTTCGCCAGGCTGGCGGAACAGGTGCCGCGCGAGGTGGTGCGGGTGGCCGAGTCCGGCATCCGCGGTCCCAAGGACGTGGCCGCCTGCGCGGCGGCGGGCGCGGACGCCGTGCTGGTCGGCACCGCGCTGGTGACCGGAGGCCGGCCGGCCCGCGCGGTCCGCGCCCTGCGCGAGGCCGGCCGCCGCTGAGCCGCCGGCCGCCCGGTCTCAGCCGGCGGCGGCCCGCTTCGTCGTGAGCTCCGCCCATCGCTCGAGCACGGCCGCGGCGGCGCCCGAGTCGATCGCCTCGGCGCAGGGTTCCAGCTGGGCGGCGATGCGCTCGGCGATGGGCAGCGGTGACGGCCGCAGCGCGGCGAGGCCCGCGGCGGCGGACAGCAGCACCGCGTCGCGTACCGCACCGCGCTCACCCGCGAACAGGGCGTGCGCGACACCCGCGTTGTGCTCGGCGTCACCGCCGCGCAGCTCCTCCAGGCGGGCGCGGGCGATGCCGACGTCCAGCGGATCGAACTTCTCGGGGCGGACCTCCCCGTCCCGCACCGACCAGACCTTGGAGGTAGTGGTGACCGTCAGTTCGTCGAGCCCGTCGTCGCCGCGGAAGACCAGCGCCGAGGTACCCCGGATCGCCAGGACTCCCGCGATCAGTGGCGCGGTCCGGGCGTCGGCCGTGCCGACCGCCTGGGCCGTGGGCGAGGCCGGATTGGACAGCGGGCCCAGCAGATTGAAGACCGTGGGGATGCCGAGGTCCCGCCGGGTCGGGGCGGCGTGCCGCATGGCGGGGTGGAAGCGCGGCGCGAAGCAGAAGGTGATCCCCGCCTCCTCCGCCACTTCCGCGATGTCGCGCGGCGACAGTTCCAGCGCCACCCCGAGCCGCTCCAGGACGTCGGCCGAACCGCACGCGGAGGACGCCGAGCGGTTCCCGTGCTTGACCACCTTGGCCCCGGCTCCGGCGGCCACGATCGCGGCCATCGTCGAGATGTTCACCGTGTTCGCGCCGTCGCCGCCGGTCCCGACGATGTCCAGGGTCGGGCCGGGCACGTCGAGCGGCACGGCGTGCGCGCGCAGACCCTCGACCAGACCGGCGACCTCGTCCACCGTCTCGCCCTTGACGCGCAGGGCCACCAGCAGGCCCGCGAGGCGGGCCGGGCTCGCCTCCCCGCGCATGATGTGCCGCATCGCCCACGCCGTGTCACCGGCTGTCAGGTCCACCCGGTCGAGTACTGCCGTGAGCATGCCGGGCCAGTCGCGCTCCGCTTCTGTCACCGGATCCCCTTCTCCCGTCGTCGCGTCCCTGCCCTGCGGCCGGGCGCCGTCCCGCGGATCAGTCTGGTGCCCGCCGGGCGGCAGGCACCAGACCAGTCGCGGGTGGCGCCGCCGGTCCACTTGCCGCGCCGAACAGGGGAGTCGCTGATGGTGTGGCTGGCCTCGATCGAAGTCTCACGGCAGTCGCCGGAGCCGCTGACCGGGCAGATCCAGATGGCCGTGAAGCGGGAGATCACCGAGGGTGTGCTGCGTCCGGGAACCCGCCTCCCGTCGAGCCGTGCGCTCGCCGACGATCTGCGGGTCTCCCGCAGCGTGGTGGTGGAGGCGTACGGGCAGTTGATCGCCGAGGGGTACCTGGAGGCGGTGCAGGGTTCGGGCACCCGGGTGGCCGGGCACCTGTCGCCCGCCCCGGTCGTGCCGACGCTCCTCGACGAGGGCCGGGTGCCCGCCGTCCGTTGGGACCTGCGGACAGGTGGCGCGGTGCCGGCGCACTTCCCCTACCGGGAGTGGTCAGGGGCGTACCAGCGTGCGATGCGGGGCCTTGGCCGGGCGGAACTGGACTATCCCCCGCTGTCCGGCGCCCGGGCGCTGCGCGAGGAGCTGACCCGCTATCTGGGCCGGGTGCGCGGGGTGCGCACCACGCCCGACCAGATCATGGTGGTGCAGGGCTTCGCCCACGGCCTCGCGCTGCTGTGCTCGGCACTGCCGCGCCTCGGCATCGAGACGGTGGCGGTGGAGGACCCCGGTCTGGTCCGTCAGCACCGGTTCGTCCAGGAGGCCGGGCTGTCCACCGTGCCCATTCCCGTCGACGCCGAGGGCATCGACGTGGCCGCGCTGGCGCGCTCCGGGGTGCGCGCGGTCCTCGTGACGCCCTTCCACCAGTTCCCCACGGGGGTCACCCTGTCCGCACAGCGGCGCGCGATGCTGGTCGACTGGGCCAGGGACACGGGCGCGTATCTCATCGAGGACGACTACGACGGTGACTTCTGGCTGGAGCGCACTCCCCCTCCGCTGGCCCTGCACCGACTGGCGCCCGACCGCGTCGTCTACGCGGGCACGGCGAGCAAGGCGCTGGCCCCCGCCCTGCGGCTCGGCTGGCTCGCGGCGCCCCCGGTCGTGCTCACCGCCCTTCAGCAGGTCCGCAGCGAGCGCGATCTGGGCTCGGAGGGCCTGACCCAGCTGGCCTTCGCCGAACTGCTGCGCGGCGGCACTCTCGACCGGCATCTGCGCAGGCTCAGAGCGCGCTACCGCAGCCGCAGAGAGGCGCTCACCCAGGCGGTGCACCGCCATCTGCCGGGCACGGCGGTGGTCGGCTCGGCAGCCGGACTGCACGCCTATCTGCGGCTGCCCCCGCACACCGACGAGGCGCTCCTCGTGACAGGTGCGCTGCGCGGCTCCGTACTGGTGCGCGGGGGCCGGGAGTTCACCGCCCTGGCCAGGCGGTCCGACCCCGCGCTGGTGATCGGCTATGCGGCGCTCCCCGCGACGGCGCTGCTGGATGCCCTGCGCGAGCTCGGGCGGGTGTGGGCCATGCTGCCCCGGGCGGAGCGCGGTGCGGCCCGGTCCGCGTGAGGTGGCCGGTCAGCGGCTCGCCACGGAGAGGAACTCCTCCAGCATGTCCAGGCCGCCGGTGGTGGTGATGCTCTCCGGATGGAACTGCACGCCCTCCACGGGCAGTTCGCGGTGGCGCAGCCCCATCACGTATCCGTCGTCCTGCGACCACGCCGTGGCCTGGAGGCAGGCGGGCAGCGGCTCGGCCACCACGAGTGAGTGGTAGCGCGTGACCTCCACCGCCTGCGGAACCCTCCCGAACACCCCCGAGCCGTCGTGCCGGACCGTGCTGGTCCTGCCGTGCATGAGGTGGTCCGCGACCTGGACGCGGCCGCCGTACGCCAGCGCGATGGCCTGGTGCCCGAGGCAGACGCCCAACAGGGGGACCTCTCCCGCGAAACGGTGGACCAGTTCGACGTGCCCCGAGTCGGCGGCGTGCCCGGGGCCCGGTCCCAGGACGATGGCGTCGGGCCGCCCCGCCGCGAGTTCGTCCGGGGTCCTGGTGCCCGAACGCACGACCTGCGTCCGCACCCCCAGGGAGCGGATGTACCGGTCGATGATGTGGGTGAAGCTGTCGTACGCGTCCACGATGAGTACGTTCACGCCGCCCACTCCTCGTCCGCCGCCGGCTCGTCGCCTGTGTGCGGCGGGCCTTCCCCCACGAGTTCGTCACCGGTCAGCGCCCAGTAGGCGGCGCCCATCTTCGCCAGCGTCTCGTCCCATTCGGCCTCGGCCCGCGACTCGGCGACGATCCCGGCCGAGCTCTGGGTCGAGTAGACCCCTTCGTCGTAGGCGATGGTCCTGATGCACAGGGCGAGTTCGGTCCATCCCCGGACGTCGACGAGACCCACCGCTCCGGCGTAGCTGCCCCGCGCGTGGTGCTCCAGGTCGTTGATGATCTCCATGGCGCGCAGCTTCGGCGCGCCGCTCATGGTGCCCGCGGGGAAGGTGGCGCGCAGCGCGTCCCAGGTGGTCACGCCGGGTTCGAGCCTGCCGTGCACCGTGGAGACCATGTGGAACACGTGGGAGAAGCCCTCGACCGTCATCAGCCTGTCCACGGGCAGCGTGCCGGGCCGGGTCACCCGGCCGATGTCGTTGCGGCACAGGTCGACCAGCATGATGTGCTCCGCCTGCTCCTTGGAGCTGGCCCGCATCTCCTTGATCCGCCGCTCGTCCTCCGCGGGATCGCCGCTGCGCCGCGTGGTCCCCGCGATCGGGCGCATGGTGATCTCGTCGCCCACGGTTCTGTAGAACAGCTCCGGGCTCGCGCCGATGAGTTCGCCTCCGCCACGCGGCAGCAGATACATGTACGGGGACGGGTTGCGCTCTCGCAGCCGTCGGTAGACATCCAGCGGCGCCAACTCGGTGCGCACGTCGATACGGTGACCGATCTGGATCTGGTAGATGTCTCCCACGCCGATGTGTTCCAGGCAGGTCTCGGCCCGTTCCAGGAAGGTCTCGCGCGACACCGAGTCCCGCACGGACCGCGGCCGGGGCGCTTGGGGAGCGGCGCGGGCGACAGGGGCGGCGGCGGCCTGCGCGGCCAGCACCTCAAGGTCGACGGCGGGGCGTGCGGGGAAGAGCCGGCCGTCCGTGCCGTCGGCGTCATCGGCCCGCAGTAGCGTGACGGCCCCCGAGTCCCGGTCGTACTGGACCGTGTCCCGGAACAGCGTGAGGCTGAGGTCGGGCGGGCCGCAGTCGCGGTCGGTGGCCGGCAGCTCCTCCATGTGCCACGCCGCCTCGTACGCGACGCTGGTCAAGAAGCCGAAGGTGTACGAGGACGGCGGCAGCGCGGTGTCCACCCGGAAAACGTTCTGGGCGGACGCGAGGAGCCGCCACATCTGCTCCGGGGCGGTCAACGCGAAGCGCGGTGCGGCGGCGTCACCCGGCTTCACGGCGGTGAGCCCGGCTCCGGCCGCGCACCGGGCGAGGGCCCGGACCAGAGGTCGCGTGCCGTCGATCTCCACATGCCGGGCATACACCCTGATCTCCGCGAGCCGGCCGAGCCCCACAGCGGTCGGCCCGCGGTGCTCATCGGGTCCGCCCAGGCTCTCCAGCAGGAACACCTCGCGGGCGCCGAGTGCGCGGCGCAGCCGGGTGTAGAGGTCGAGCGGGGCGTGCCGCGGTAGCTCGGATCCGGTGACTCGCACGACGAGGGGATCGACTGCGGATCCATGGTCCGTCGTGCGCGCGGACAGCTGCATGGCGCTCCTTCACGGATTCGGTGTGGGTGCCCGTCTTTGGATGTCCGCCTCCGGGTGTCCGTGGATTCGGATTCGGGCCCGCTGGAATGGCAACAGACAACCACCGCGCCCACGGAGGGACCAGACCATTTCCGGATCCGGAATACGGACCACTGCTCTGACGCTTGCCCCGTGCGGGGAAACACGGATTCACTGTGTGGCGCCCGGACTTACCAGAGCCATCACGGAATGCTTTCCCGCCACCCTTTGGAAGGACCGATCGCAGCTCATGAACACGCACCCGGAACAGCAGCCGGAACCGATAGCCGAGCAACAGCCCCAGTGGCCGGACATCTCGGCCCTGCGTGCCGTGGTCGAGGAATTGTCGGCGGCTCCGCCCCTGGTGTTCGGGCCGGAGTGCGACCAGCTGCGCGCCCAGCTCGGTGCCGTGGCGCGCGGTGAGGCGTTCCTGCTTCAGGGCGGGGACTGCGCGGAGACCTTCGCGGGCGTGACCGCGGACGGGATACGCGACAAGCTGCGGACGCTGCTCCAGATGGCGGTGGTCCTCACCTACGGCGCGTCGCTGCCCGTCGTCAAGGTCGGCCGGCTCGCGGGACAGTTCGCCAAACCGCGCTCCAGCCCGGTGGAGGCGCGGGACGGCACGACGTACCCCTCGTACCGGGGGGACGCGGTGAACGGGGCGGGCTTCACGGCCCGGGACCGCACGCCCGACCCCCGACGGCTGCGCACCATGTACGAGAAGTCCGCGGTGGTCCTCAACCTGGTGCGTGCCTTCGCGCGCGGCGACGCCGACCTGCACCGGGCGCACACCTGGAACCAGGGGTTCGTCGCGGACTCACCGGGGGGTTCGCGCTATGCCGCCCTCGCGGACGAGATCGACCGGGCGCTGGCGTTCATGGCCGCCTGTGGCATCGACCCGGCCGGGGTGCGCACCACGGACGTGTTCGCCAGCCACGAGGGCCTGCTGCTCGACTACGAACGGGCGCTGACGCGGCGCGATCCGCTGACCGGAAGGACGTACGCGACGAGCGGCCACATGCTCTGGGTCGGTGAGCGCACCAGGCGCCTGGACGGCGCGCACATCGACTTCCTCTCCCGCGTCGCCAATCCCGTGGCGGTGAAGCTGGGGCCGAACACGACACCCGACGAGGTACTCGGGTACGCCGAGCGCCTCGACCCGGACCGGACCCCGGGCCGGCTCACTTTCGTGGTGCGGATGGGTGCGGCAAAGGTCCGGGAGCTGCTGCCCCCGCTCATAGAGAAGTCGCTCGCGGAAGGTATCCAGGTGGGGTGGGTATCGGACCCCATGCACGGCAATACCGTCACCGCCCCCGGCGGCCGAAAGACACGCCATGTGGCGGAAATTCTGGACGAGATACGCGGATTCTTCGAAGTCCACCGGGAATTGGGGACGCATCCCGGAGGAGTCCATGTAGAACTCACCGGTACTGATGTCACCGAATGTGTGGGCGGCAGCGATGAAGTCCGGGTCGGCCAGCTGCATCGGCGTTATGAGACGGCCTGCGACCCACGGCTCAACAGAAGCCAGTCACTCGATCTGGCATTCCTCGTCGCGGAGATGCTGCGCGAACGCACCGTGGGAACCGGGCACATGACGCCCGGTTCCCACGGTCCATGGGGGGTGGCGGGTCAGGCGGCGGGCGCCACGTCCGCGGGTGCCGACTTCCCGAACACGGAGACCGCCTGGTAGTACGTCCACGCCGTGCCGTCACAGGCCGTGCGGGACGCGCCGGAGTAGGAGGCACAGACACGCTTCAGGTCCGCGTAGAAGGCGCTGTCGAGGCGGGCCTTGTTGGCGTCGAAGGTGCCGGCCTCCTTGTAGTTGCGGTACCCGAAGTCGTGGCGGGCGCAGGCGTCCTTGAAGGGGAAGCCCAAGGGGTTGTCCGGCGAGGAGCTGCAGTAGTCCGTGGACCAGTCGAAGCCGTAGGCGCTCCACTGGGCCTGGTTCTGGCGGGCGGAGTTCCAGGCGGCGTAGCTGCTCGCGTCGGTCTGCGTCCACGAGCTGAGCACCCTGCCCTTGTCGGCGGGAACGGCCGAGGCCTCCGTCGCCGAGACGAGCGCGGCGGGCAGGGCGAGGGCGAGAGCGGCGAGCGGGGTGAGGTAGCGGCGCTGCATGGGGGGCCTCCGGGTAGTGGACTGTCCTGAACGGCACGGCTCGTGTGGTGCCGAGCCGCTCAGAGCATCCCGGGGCGCGTTAACTCGCCGTTATGGCGACGCCACTGCCCTGGACGAGCCGTCGCCGGGTCGGGGTGCGGAAAACCGCACCCCGACTCGACGGCAACCCCCATACCGCCACCGACCTGCGCTTTCTAGCGTTTCTCCCATGGACCTCGTGACTCTCGCCCTGCCCCAGGAACCCGCCGGCGGCATCGCCGGATGGGCCGCCGACCTCGTGGACACCCTGGGTGGCCCCGGCGCCGGGCTCGCCATCGCGCTGGAGAACCTCTTCCCGCCGCTGCCCAGCGAGGTGATCCTGCCGCTCACCGGCTTCGCCGCGGGGCAGGGGGTCATCAGCCTGTTCTCCGCGCTGTTCTGGACCACGCTCGGCTCGGTGGTCGGCGCGGCCGCCCTCTACGGGATCGGCGTCTGGTTCGGACGCGAGCGGATGCACGCCCTGTGGGGGAAGCTGCCGCTGGTCAAGGCGTCCGACCTGGAACGCACCGAGGCGTGGTTCGCCAAGCACGGCACCAAGGCCGTCTTCCTGGGCCGGATGGTGCCGGTCTTCCGGAGCCTGATCTCGGTGCCGGCCGGTGTGGAGCGCATGCGGCTGCCGGTCTTCCTCGCCCTGACCACCCTGGGCAGCCTGATCTGGAACTCCGTGCTCGTCATGGCGGGCTACTGGCTCGGCGACCAGTGGGACGCGGTCGAGACGTACGTGGGGCTCCTCTCCAAGGCCGTCCTGGTCCTGGTCGTCGTGGCCGTCGCGGTCTACGTGGTGGTGCGGGTGAGGTCCCGCACCCGGCACCGGTCCGACGCCGAGGCCCGCCACCGCCGCGCCGGATAGGGGTCGGCTAGTGTCGGACGACGTGAAGGAGCCCGTCGCCGCACCGTTCTTGCTCAGGGTCACCGGCGTGCTCATCGGCTGCCTCACCGCCCTGCTCGGCCTGTTCTACTTCGTCGTCGCCGGGGCCGCCCTCGGCGCCTTCCTGCTCTCGCCGCCCACCCGCGGCCGCGCCCACGCGCTGCTCGCCTCGGGCGCGCGCAGGCTCACCGGCCTGGAGCGGCGGCGCCGGTCCGTCTTCTTCCGCGACACGTTCCCCGAGCACCGCGCCTGTGACCAGCAGATCCTGCGCTACCTCGCGGCCCGTACATACTCCGGACTGCTGTGCGCGGTCGTGGTCGGCCTGGTCGACTTCGGCGCGGTCCTCGCCGGGGTCTTCGCCGTGTCGCTCACCCACACCTCGATGACCTGGGTGGACCTGGTCAGCCAGGTCGTCCTCGGCGGCACCCTGCTCTTCCTCGCCGTGCAGGGGCTGCGCGCGCTCACCGACCAGGACGCCCGGCTCGCCCGCGAGTGCTTCGGCCCCTCCGAGCGGGAGCTGCTCCAGCGGCGCATCGACGAACTGGCCACCAGCCGCGCCGCCGTGGTCCAGGCGGTCGACGTCGAGCGGCGCCGGGTCGAGCGCGACCTGCACGACGGCGTCCAGCAGCGGCTCGTCGCCCTCGCCATGCTGCTCGGCAGGGCCCGCCGCGGCCGCACCCCCGAGCGGGCCGACGCGCTCCTGGAGCAGGCCCACAAGGAAGCGCGGGAAGTCCTCACCGAACTGCGTGAGGTGGCCTGGCGGGTCTACCCCACCGCCCTCGACAGCCTGGGCCTGCACGAGGCGCTCGGCGGGGTGTCGGAGCGGTGCGCGCTTCCCGTACGCATGGAGTACGACGTCCCCGAACCGCTGCCGTCCGCCGTCGAGACCGCCGCGTACTTCGTCGTGTCGGAGGCCGTGACCAACGCCGCGAAGCACTCGTCGGCAGACGAGATCTCCGTACGCGTACGACAGCGGGGCACGCTGCTCTCCGTCCTCGTCCGGGACAGTGGAGTCGGCGGCGCCGACCCCTCGGGCAGCGGGCTGACCGGGCTGCGCAGCCGGGTCGCCGCGCTGGACGGCACCCTGCACGTCGAAAGCCCCCTCGGGGGACCCACCACCATCACCGCGGAGCTGCCGTGCGCGTAATCCTCGCCGAGGACTCGACCCTGCTGCGGGAGGGCCTCGTCCGGCTGCTCGCCGAGGAGGGCCACGAGGTCCTCGCCGCCGTGGGCGACGCCGAAGCGCTCCTCGCGGAGGTCGACGCCGGCACGCCGGACGTCGTCGTCACCGACATCCGCATGCCGCCGGACCACACCGATGAGGGGCTGCGCGCCGCGGTGAGGATCCGCGAGCGGCGCCCCGAGATCGGCGTGCTCGTCCTCTCCCAGTACGTGGAGCGCAACTACGCGACGCAGCTGCTCACTTCGAGCGCCGAACGGGTCGGCTACCTCCTCAAGGACCGGGTCGCGCAGGTGGAGGAGTTCCTCGACGCGCTGGAGCGGGTGCACGCCGGGGGCGCCGCCATCGACCCCGAAGTCGTCCGGCAGTTGCTCATCCGCACCACGCACGTCGACCCGCTGACCCGCCTCACCCCGCGCGAGCGCACCGTCCTTGAGGCGCTGGCCGAGGGGCACACCAACGCGGCCATCGGGCAGAAGCTGCACATCTCGCTGAGCGCGGTCGAGAAGAACCTCAACGCCATCTTCGACAAGCTGGGCCTGTCCCGTACGGACGGCTACAGCCGCCGGGTGCTCGCGGTGCTGCGGTACCTGGAGTCCTGAGCGGCGGCCCCACGTGGGGGATTCGCGCCTGCGCCGGCGGCTACGACAGGACGACGCCGTCCATGACCAGCGCCGCCGCGAGCCCCGCGGCCAGGAGCCAGCTGCCGAGCCTGGTCCGGCCGCGGCGGCTCAGCTCGATCACGCCGCCGCAGAGGATGAGCAGCAGCCCGTAGACCCCGACGACCAGCACGGACGACCGGCTCGCCAGCCGCAGGGCGAGCACCACCGCGGCCGCGGCCATCAGCAGCGAGGCCGCGGCGATGCGTGCGCGGCGGGCGCGGGCGGCAGGGGTGGGGGCGGGCTGTGCCGTGGCTTCGAGAGGGGCAGTGGCTTCGGGCTGGTCGGGCGTGCTCATGGTTGTGGATCGTAATCGCTCACGCGGGCGGTGCCGGGGGCTTGTGTTCGTTCACCACGGATCCCTCACCCCCGCAGATACGCGAGGACCGCCAGCACCCTGCGGTGCGTTCCGTCCGCCGGCGGCAGGTCCAGTTTCCCGAGGATGTTGCCGATGTGCTTGCCCACCGCCGCCTCGGAGACGACCAGTCCGGCAGCGATCGCCGCGTTCGACTTCCCCTCGGCGACCAGCGCGAGCACCTCGCGCTCGCGCGGCGTCAGCTGCTCCAGCGGATCACGCCGCCGCCGCAGCAACTGCCGTACGACTTCGGGGTCGACGACCGTCCCGCCCTCCGCGACCCGCGTGAGCCCCTCGATGAACTGCTCGACCTGGCCCACGCGGTCCTTGAGCAGATAGCCGACGCCGGTGCCGTCCCCGGCGTCCAGGAGGTCGGCCGCGTACGACCGTTGCACGTACTGGCTCAGCACGAGCACCGGCAGCGTCGGCCGGTCCGCCCTGAGCGCGACCGCCGCCCGCAGCCCCTCGTCCTGGAAGCCGGGCGGCATCCGCACATCGGTGACCACGATGTCCGGTTCGTACGCCGACACGGCGTCCCGCAGCGCGTCCGCGTCGCCGACCGCGGCGACCGTCTCGTGCCCGAAGCGGCCGAGGACGCCGATCAGGCCCTCGCGCAGCAGGACGCTGTCCTCGGCGAGAACGATTCTCAGGCTACGGCCGTGACTTGGGCTGTGACTTGGGCTTGGGCTCTGGCTTCGCACGGGATCTCCACGGACAGGGTGGTCGGGCCGCCCGGGGGGCTGGTGACCGTCAGTGTGCCATCGAGGACGGCGAGCCGGTCGGCGAGGCCGGTGAGGCCCGTCCCGCGGGCCGGATCGGCGCCGCCGCGGCCGTCGTCGCGCACGTCGAGGCGGAGGGCCCCGTCGGCGTGGGCGGCGGTGACGCGGACCCTGGTCGCACCGCTGTGCTTGCCGACGTTGGCGAGTGCCTCGCGGACCGCGAAGTACCCTGCCGACTCGACCGGTTCGGGCAGGCGGGGCAGCTCGGCGCCCGCCGTCTCCACCGGGACGGCGCAGCGGTCCGCCACGTCCTCGATGGCCGCGGCCAGGCCGTAGTCGGCGAGGACCTGCGGGTGGATGCCGTGGATCAGCTCGCGCAGCTCGGTGAGGACGCGGCCCGCCTCGTCGTGGGCGGTGGCCAGCCGACCGGCGAGTGCGCTGCCGGGGACGGCGTCGAGCCGGGCGAGACCGAGGCTCATGGTGAGCGCGACCAGCCGCTGCTGCGCCCCGTCGTGCAGGTCCCGCTCTATACGACGCCGTTCGGCCTCGAAGGCGTCGACGAGGCGGGCCCTGGAACGGGTGACCTCGGCGAGGCTGGCGGCCAGTTCGGATTCGCGCGGGGCGAGCAGCAGGCGGGCGAACGCGGCGCGGGCGGTGGCGTACGCGCCGAGCGGGTGCGCCAGTACGAGGAGCAGCACCAGGCCGAGGAGCGCGGTGCCGCCGGCCGCCGGGTAGCCGCTGACGAGCCAGAGCTTGGCGGGGCGGATGTCGTTGCCGGGGCCGCCGGAGAGGGCGAGGTGCGCGGGGGCGGCGATGAGGAGTGCGGGGAAGGCGACGGTGCAGGCCAGGACGAGGAGGTCCAGGGGCCACAGGACGACGGCGAGCAGGGCGGTGTAGGCGAGCTCG
Organism: Streptomyces sp. NPDC003032; assembly: GCF_053591415.1. NCBI lineage: Bacteria > Bacillati > Actinomycetota > Actinomycetes > Kitasatosporales > Streptomycetaceae > Streptomyces > Streptomyces sp. NPDC003032. Next base: position 52,734 of record NZ_JBSFTT010000028.1, read on the forward strand.
CGCCAGGTGGCCTGCTCTTTCAGACGGAGCCTCAACCAGGCGTGGATGCCGGGGGTTTCCGGGGTGCGGTGGGGGGTCGGGGCCGGGTCGGCGTCGACGAGCAGCAGGCGGCGTCGCTCCAGGGCGGCGAGGGGGACGCCGGTGAAGGCGAGGGCGCCGAGCAGGGGGATGCCGATGAGTATGAGTACGAGGGCGGCTCCTACGGTGGTCAGCGCGAGGCCCACTATGAGCGCGGCGGCGCCGAGGGCTGCGCCGCTGACCAGGTAGACGCCGCTTCGCCAGGGGGCGCTGCCGGCGAGGTAGCGGCGGGGGCTTCGCAGGCTGGTCCATACGCTTTGCGGCGGCATGCCTCTACGGTAGGTGGGGTTTGCGCCCACCGTCGCCCCGCAGGCGCCGAGCCCGCCACCCACCCCCGTCCGTTTGCCCCGCCCCACCATCGCCCCGTAGGGACAAAGCCCGCCATCCCCTGTCCGTTTGCCCCGCACCACCATCGCTCCGTAGGGACAAAGCCCGCCGCTCCGCGGCGGATGTCTCCCACCCACCCGTCCGTTTGCCCCGCCCCACCATCGCCCCGTAGGCGCCAAGCCCGCCGCTCCGCGGCGGGAGTCTCCCACCCACCCACCCGTTTGCCCCGGGTTCCGCAGCGAGGTTGTTCCTACCTGGGGGCCAAGACGCCGGGTAAACGGGTGGGTGGGTGGGAGACATCCGCCGCGAAGCGGCGGGACAGGGGCCGCCCCCACCGGCGAGTCACAGGTCCAGGACCGGTTCCCGGCCATGGACGCGATACTCGGCGAGCAGCGCCGACACATCCGCAGCCGTCAGCCGGCGATACGCCGAGCCACCAGAAGGACGCCACCAGACAGGATCCCCGCACCGGAAACCGGCCCGCCGAAGGGCACCCCGCGCGATCTTGTTCGTGGCCGTCACCGGCATCCCAGGCACAACCCGCACGAAGCGCGGAGCCATCTTCGTCCCCAGATCAGCCTGCGCCAGCAGAAACCCGGCGAAGTCGAGGGGATCGAAGGCGGCCCCCGGGGCCGGGGCCAAGGCCGCCATGACCTGATCCCCCGCCACCGGATCCGGCACGGCGTAGACGGCCACGGCCACCGCCCCGGAATACCGCGCGAGGATGCCCTCGATCACCGCCGCCGCGAGGTTCTCGCTGTCGACCCGCAGCCGGTCGTCCGTACGCCCCGCGAAGTAGAGGTATCCCGAGCCGTCCCGGTAGAAGAGGTCACCCGTCCAGTACCAGCCGGCCCGCACCCGCTCGGCCTGCGCCTCCTCATTGCGCCAGTAGCCCTCGAAGGGGTTGGACCCCCGGTTCACCAGCTCCCCTATCGCGGCGCGCCCGTTCACCAGCACCCCGTCCGCCGAGAACCGCGCCGCCTCGCACTCCCGCAGCGTCTCCGCGTCGACCACCGCGAGGTCGTCGCCGGGCGCCGCCCGTCCGATCGCCCCGGCGGGCGTGCCGGGCGTGCGCTGGATGGCCGCCCCGCCCTCCGAGGATCCGTAGCCCTCCACGAGCCGTACTCCGAACCGTTCCTCGAAGCGTGCCGCGTCCACCGCCCCCGCCTCGGTCCCGAACCCGGTCCGCAGCGGGTTCTCCCGGTCGTCGGGCCGCTCGGGCGTCGCCAGGATGTACTGGACGGCCCGACCCACGTACGTGAAGTACGTCGCGCCGAACCCCCGCACCTCAGCGAGGAAGCGGGACGCCGAGAAGCGGCGGCTCAGTGCCACTCCCGCGCCCGCCGCCAGCGCCGGCGCCCAGTCCGCGATCACCGCGTTGCCGTGGAACATCGGCATGCAGATGTAGTGGGTGTCCTCCGCGCTGATCCCGAAGTGCGTGACGAGGGACCGGCCCGCCGCCGCGAGACGGCCCTGGCTGCAGATCGCCGCCTTGGGGGCGCCCGTGGACCCGGAGGTGAAGTAGAGCAGCATGCGGCTCGCCGGGGTGACGGTCCGCGCGATCTCCGGTTTCGCGTCGGCGTAGGGGGTGAGCAGCTCGTCGTACGACTCGGTGTCGGTCACCAGCACACGTACGCCCTGGAGTTCGAGTCCGTCGAGCAGCGGCAGATGACTCCGCTCCGTCACGAGGATCCGGCAGTCGGTGTGCAGGATGTCGCGGGCCAGTTCGGCGCCGCGCCGAGTGGGGTTGATGCCCGCCACCGCCGCGCCCGCGAGAGCCGCCGCGCTCAACCAGAGGGGGAATTCAGGTGTGTTGTCGAGCAGTACGCCGATGTGCGGCGGCTCGCCCGTGCGTGGCAGCAGGTCGGTGAGGAGCGCGGCCCTGGCCGCCGCGCCCGCCGTCACTTGGTGGTGGCTCAGCTCGCCGCCCGAGAAGCTCAGACCGGTGCGGTGGTCGCCCCACCGCGCCTGTACGAGTTCCGCGACCGTGTTACCGGTGGTGGCCTCCATGGCAGCGCACCATAACTGACGGCGCGTCAAATGGGGAGGGCGGGTGAGCGGTTCCGCGTACACCGTGAGGTCGTGCACGGCGTACACGGAACCCGCCCGTGGGGTGAGGGGAAGTCCTCAGGCAGTGCCGGGAATCAGAACTTGACGTCCGAACAGGCATAGAACGCGTTGGCCGTGTCCGCGATCGTCCAGACCGCGACGATCACGTGATGCCCGCTGCGTCCGCCGGGGATGGTGCCGCTGTGCGAGAGCGTCGCGGGCGGCTGCTGACTGTTGTACGGGACGCTGAGGAACGGCGTGGTGTCCAGAGCGGCCCTGGTCACCGGCTTGCTGTCGTCCCAGCCCTGCTTGGTGATGTAGTACTTGAAGTCCGTGGTGCGGTGGCGCGCGGTGAACTGCCAGCGGAACGTGTAGTTCTGCCCGCCGCTCACCGCCGTCGTGGGCCAGGCTCCGCCCCCTGGTGTTTTTGGCGAGTTGAGCTGGTTGAAGCCCGCTATGCCCGCCGAACAGATCTTGCCGTCGGCGGGGCCGCCGGCGGGGAAGCCCTTGGGGCCCTCGACGCTCTGCGGTTCGTACTGGATGGAACCGCAGTTGGTCACCACGCCCTTGGCGCAGTTGATCTGCCGGCTGGCCGGCAGGTCCGTGTAGCCGTGGCTGCTGGCGCCACCGGCGGAGAGCGCGAACGCGCCGACCGTGGTGAGGCCGACCATGGCCGCGTACATTTTCTTGTTTCGCATGTGCCGCTCCTGACCGAACGTGGGGAGTTCCGTGGGACGTGCGCGCACTGCGGTCTAGACCAAGTCTCAGATTATTGCCGTTAGTTGAACATGTCCATACCAATCATGGAGAGGATCCGTCCGCATCGACCGGCGGCCGTCTCCGCGTGTTCACCGTGGGACGTGGCCGGCCTAGCGGTGCTCCCCGTGGCCCGTGCAGAACGCCACCGTCAGGTCCTTCACCAATGCCTTGCGCTCGTAGTCGTCCAGCTCCACCAGGCCTCGCGTGGTCAGCCGTGTCACGGTGTCCTCCACCGAGTCGACCACCGAGGTCAGTACGGTGTCGCGGTGCCGTGCGTCGAGCGCGGCGACCCGGCGGCGCTGCATCGCGGCGGCGACCTCGGGGGCGTACTCGATCCGGGTCGGCTGGGCCGAGAAGACCTCGACGCCGACCGCCTCGGCGTCGGCGGCGAGCGCCTGGGTCAGCGCCGCGCCGACGGCGTCGGCGTCACGGAGGGTGGGGGCGTCGCGCAGGGCCGGGGCGTCGTCGTGGAAGGCGTCGGCGGGCAGCCGCGAGAGCACCCGGGCCGTCGTCGCCTCCACGCACTGCCGCAGGTACTCCTGGTGGTCCTCGACCGCGAGCGTCGCCCGCGCGGGGTCCTTGACCCGCCATACGACGAGGACGACGACCCGCAGCGCCACCCCGCCCCGGTCCACGGCGGCCATCGGTTCGCTCCTCCAGTGCCGCAGGCGTACGTCGACGCGGCGGCGCAGCAGCAGGGGGTTCACCCACAGCAGGCCGGTGCGGCGGACGGTGCCCCGGTAGCGGCCGAAGAGGCTGAGCACCCACGCCCTGCCGACCCGGCCCCGCGCCAGCCCGCCGAACCCGAAGAGACCGAGCGTCCCCGATCCGGCGAGCGAGATCCACTGGGCGGCTCCGAGCCCGGCGCCCTTGTATCCAGGCAGTTCCGTGACACCCGGCACACCTGCCACGCCGGTCACGCCGGTCACACCCGCCACGTCCGTCATACCCATCACCCGAAGGGCGGGCTCGGGCAGCACCCCCGCCCACCACAGCGACAGCGCGCAGCCGGCGGCGCCCACGCAGCCGCCGAGCACGCCGACGAGGCCGGGCAGGACGCGCGCCCTCCGTTCGGCGAGGGCGGGGTCGACGACGTCGGGCACGGGGCGCGCCACGGAGTCGGCGGGGGCGGCGGCCACGGACCCGGCCGCGCTCCCGACTCCGGGCCCGACGCCGGCCCCGGCCCCAGTCCTGGCCCCGGCCCCAGTCCCGGTCCCAGTCCCGGTCCCAGTCCCGGTCCCGGTCCCAGTCCCGGTCCCGGTCCCGAGCGCGGGTCGCCGCGCCGCCGCCCGGGGCTGCTCCCCTGTGCCCTGCCTTCTCCGCACCACGGCGGGTGGCAGGGGGACGCCCGTCGCGTCGTCCGGATCGTCGCGGAAGAGGAGGTGGACGGGGATCTCGGTGGTGGCCTCGCTCTGGATCACCCGCGGCGGCCGTGCGCCGGCCGACTCGGGCGCCCCGCCGGACTGCGGGGACTGTGGCTGTGAAGCTGCCGTCGCACTCATCCGCGCCTCCACCTCATTTATGCCTCCGCCTCACTCGTGCCTCGTTCTCACTCACGCCTCGCCCACATTCACGCCTCGACCTCACCCACGCCTCCGCCTCACCGCGCCTCGACCTCCTCCACGCCTCCGCCTCACCGCGCCTCGACCTCCTCCACGCCCCCACTCCACCCGTGCCTCGCCCACATTCACGCCTCGACCTCACCCACGCCTCCGCCTCACCGCGCCTCGACCTCCTCCACGCCCCCACTCCACCCGTGCCTCGATCTCACTTGTGCCTCCGCCTCATCCATGCCTCCGCCTCATCCAGGCCCCGACCGCACCCGCGCTCCACCTCGCCCACGCCTCGCCCACCTTCACGCCCGAGTCACACCCCTCACCGGAACAACCGCCGCCACGTCTCCGGCCCCGGATAGCCGTCCGCCGCCGCGCCCCGCCAGCCCTGTGCGCGCTGGAAGGCCTCCACGTTGCGGCGGTCCGTCTCCGTCCAGGTGCGGCCCGGGCCCCGTGCGTAGTGTCTGCCGAAGCCCTTCTTCACCAGCTGCCTGCCGAGCTGTTCGATCGCCGCGTGCGACTGGCCGGGGCGGAAGACGCCCCTGCCGGGGTAGGCGGGCGCGCCCTGTCTGCCGTCGGTGACCGGGCCCGCGCCCACCCGGGGGATGTTCCGCCCCTTCCCCTTCATCAGGTACGACCACGTCGTCGGCCCCGGCAGCCCGTCCGCGTTCCCGCCCCACCAGCCCTGCGCCAGCTGGAACGCCTGTGTCGCCCGGCGGTCCGCGTCGGTCCAGCGAGGTCCGGGGCCCGACCGGTAGAAGCGCTGGGCGCCCCGGGCGATCAGCGCCTTGCCGAGCTGCGTCACGTACTTGTTGTTGGCCCCGGGACCGAAGGACCCCGCCCCCGGGTACGACGTCTCCGTGGAACCGGAGCCGCCCACCTTGCCCTCACCCGTCTTGCCCTCACCCGTCTTGCCTTCAACCGCCGCGCTCTCGACCGTCGTGCCCTCGTCCGGCGTGCCGTCCTCCGTCGGGTCGTCATCCGTCGGGTCGTCGTCGTCCTCCTCCACGCCCTTGAAGCGATAGGCCAGATAGCGGTCCGCGTTCGTCCAATAGGCATAGGGAGTGGCCTGTCTGCGGGCGTGCGGGCGGGTCTGTTCGTACGCGATGTAATGCGTCTGTTTGGAGTCCGTCCAGCCGCCGAAAATCGTCACGTGCGAACCATTGGTGGGGTTCGCCGGATTGTGGAAGAGGAGAATGTCGCCGGGCTTGAGCTGCTCCTTGGAAATGGGCACCCCGTACTTGTCGAGGGTGCCCGTCCATTCGTTTCCGCTCAGGTTCCACGCCATCGAGACAAAGCCCGAGCAGTCCTGCCGGTAGCCGTCGGTCCAGTACTTCTCCATGCTGTACGGCACCTTCGCGGTGACCCACGTCATGGCCCGCTCGATGATCATCGAGCGGGTGATCCGGCCGTACACCGACGCCGCCGGAGTCCCCGAACCGCCGTGCAGCGGGCTCGCGCGGCCCTGCGGCGTATCCGGTACGTCGTCCGCCGGGCGGGGGTCGGGCCGTGCCGCCGAATGGCCTCCCACCTCGGTGGCGGCCACCTCGGCGGCGGCCACCGACGGCAGCGTCTGGCCGCCGAGCACCGTGCCGGCCGCCGCCGCGAGGACGAGGGCGCGGCGCGCGCCGTGCGCCGCCGGGTGGCCCCCGAGGCGCACCGGCAGCGCGTGCGCCATGGAGCGCCGCCAATGAACACAACCGGGACAGTCGCAGTCGCTCTCGGGAACGAATTCCTCGAATACCGGAGCGTCCTCCATGCGATTCCCCTCACACCCCTGAAAAGAATGTCCGCGCATCTGCACGTCCGTCAGTTTCTCAACTGTCCCGCGATACCGCATGTTGACGGTCCGAATGATGTAGCCGACCTCCGGGCCGGCCTCCGGGCGGACATCCGGGCGGCCCACCGGGACCCGCACGGGCGCCCCGGCCGGTCAGGAGCACCCCCGGACATCCGGTAGAGTTCTCCAGGTCAGCAGGCGCCGCTAGCTCAGTTGGTTAGAGCAGCTGACTCTTAATCAGCGGGTCCGGGGTTCGAGTCCCTGGCGGCGCACAGACAGCGAAGGCCCTCCGTTCACGCGGAGGGCCTTCGTCGTGTTCAGGACCAGGCCTGCGCTCCCGCCCCTACCGCTACGGTTGCGCCATGGCGCGCGACATCCAGGAGCGGATCAAGAAGCTCATCATCGATTCCCGGCTGCCCTCGGGGGCCTCGCTCCCCACCGAGCCCGAGCTGATGGAGCGCCTCGGCGTCAGCAGGAACTCCGTACGGGAGGCGCTCAAGGCGCTCCAGGCGATGGGGATCGTGGAGATCCGGCACGGTTTCGGTACGTATGTCGGTCCGATGTCGGTCGCGCCGATGATCGAGGGCCTCGCCTTCCGCACGGTCGCGGGCCACTACCGCGGCGAGGACAGCCTGCTCCAGCTCCTGGAGCTGCGCGAGGCCGTGGAGACGGGGCTGATCGCGCGCCTCGCGGGCCGCGTCCCGGAGACCGACCTCGCCGAGCTCGACGCCCTGGTGGACCGGATGGACGCCGAGGCGGCCTCCGCGGAGGGCGCCGTGCGCGCCGAGACCGACCGCGCCTTCCACGCGGCGCTCTACCGCGGCCTCGGCAACAGCCTCCTCGGCGAGGTCCTCGAGGCGTTCTGGGACGCCTTCCACAAGGTCCGCACGGATCTGGTGGACGTGCCGCAGGACCCGAGGATCACCTGCCGCCAGCACCGGGAGATCCTGGCGGCGGTGCGCTCGGGGGACGCCCTCCGCGCCGAGCGGGCCATACGGGAACACTTCGGCAACATTCGAACGCGTCTGACCTCACCTGTCTCCATAGACGCCAAAAATCGCTCCTATGACCGGTAAACACCTTGTATCGCCCTTGCGATCACGCTGTAGGGCGTAGAACCCTGTTCTGGAGCCATTGGCTCACATGAGGCGGACGATGCCGGGCAATTGGGGGCTCGTGCGGTCCGCGGCGGGGCAGGGATGGGGGTCCCCGTTCATGAGGCGATGCCGAGGGGGGCATCATGCAACCGGAAGGTTGTCGTTCCATGTCTAAGGGGACGGTGGCCTGCCACTGACGCGTTCGCGGGGTCGAGGGGGATCCGGGCGGACGGAAGGACCAACGAACACGCGGCGTGACCGCGTGCGGGGGGATGACTCATGACGTCGACGCCGACGGGCGCGCGGCAGAACGACCCGTCACAGACGACCCAGCTGCGGGTGCCATCGCACAGGACGGGCGGTTTCCGCCGAATCAAGAAGACCCTGCCGCGGTACGACTACGAGCACTACAGCCGGCTCGCCGGCCCGCTGACCCAGCCGGACCCGAGCAAGCCGTACCGGGTGAAGTACCGCTCGCTCCTCTCGCAGGAGCCGCACAGGATTCGGGCCGCGCTGATGCTGGGCGCGGCCCCACTGCTCTCCCTCGTCCTGCTCGGCTGGCTGCTGCAGCCCGAGCACTGGACGGAGCGGGACTACGTCGCGAACGACTGGCTGCCGGTCCTCGACGTCGTCATGCTCGTCTCGATCGGCCTGATCGAGTTCTTCCGCTGCATGAACGTGCTCTCCAACGCGCACGCGACGCTGGTGGCCCGCGACCCGATACCCGTGGTGCCCGAGACGGGCACCAGAGTCGCCTTCCTCACCTCGTTCGTGCCCGGCAAGGAGCCGATCGAGATGGTGACGAAGACACTGGAGGCCGCGGTCAGGATCCGTCACCGCGGTCCGATGCACGTATGGCTCCTCGACGAGGGTGACGACCCGGAGGTCAAGGAGGTCTGCCGGCGGCTCGGCGTGCACCACTTCTCGCGCAAGGGCGTCGCGAAGTGGAACATGGCGAAGGGCCCGCACCGCGCCAAGACGAAGCACGGCAACTACAACGCCTGGCTGGACGCGCACGGCGACGACTACGACTACTTCGCTTCCGTGGACACCGACCACGTCCCGATGCCGAACTACCTGGAGCGGATGCTCGGCTTCTTCCGCGACGAGAACGTCGGCTTCGTCATCGGCCCGCAGGTCTACGGCAACTACGACAACTTCGTCACCAAGGCCGCCGAGTCGCAGCAGTTCCTCTTCCACGCGCTGATCCAGCGGGCGGGCAACGCCTACGGCGCGCCGATGTTCGTCGGCACGAGCAACGCCGTGCGCATCAGGGCCCTGAAGCAGATCGGTGGCCTGTACGACTCGATCACCGAGGACATGGCCACGGGCTTCGAGATCCACCGGGCCACGAACCCGGCGACCGGCAAGAAGTGGAAGTCCGTGTACACGCCGGACGTGCTCGCGGTCGGCGAGGGGCCCAACGCCTGGACGGACTTCTTCACGCAGCAGCTGCGGTGGTCGCGCGGGACGTACGAGACGATCCTCAAGCAGTTCTGGAAGGCGCCGTTCTCGCTGCCCCCGGGCCGCCTCTTCAACTACACGATGATGGTCATCTTCTACCCGATGTCCGCCATGAACTGGATCCTGGCCGCGCTGAGCTGCGCGCTGTTCCTGGGCCTCGGGGCCTCCGGCGTGAACATCGACCCGACCATCTGGCTGATGCTGTACGGCAACGCCTCCGCGCTCCAGATCGGCCTCTACATCTGGAACCGCAGGCACAACGTCTCCCCGCACGAGCCCGAGGGCTCCGGCGGTGTGGCGGGCATGGTGATGTCGGCCCTCTCCGCGCCGATCTACGCCCGCTCGCTCCTCGACGCGGCCCTGCGCCGCAAGAGCAAGTTCGTGGTGACCCCCAAGGGCGACTCGGCGAGCCCGGACACGCTGTTCGGGACCTTCCGGATCCACCTGTTCTTCATCCTGGTCTTCGGTGGCTCGATGGCCGCCTCCTTCGTGTACGGGCACTCCCACCCCGCGATGATCATCTGGGCCACGTTCGCCCTGCTGATCACGGCGGCGCCGATCTTCGCGTGGCGCTGGGGCATGCGGAAGGACAAGAAGAAGCCCGGACCGCCCGCGCCGGACGTGATCGTTCCGCAGCAGAAGCCCAGCTGGGCGGCGCCCGACCAGACCATGCAGATTTCCCTTGGGGGACATAACAAATGAAAGACCGTTCCAGCCGCCGCCGTGCCCGCCGCATCGCGATAGGCGCGGCGGTCGTCCTTGCGCTGGCAGGGATGAACGGCCCCTGGCTGTGGCGCGTGGGCTCCGAGAAGTACCACGACTACAAGATCAACAAGCCGGAGTACAAGGCGGACAACGGCCACTGGGACGTCGTGGACTTCCCCGAGGAGTACCGGCAGAACACGATCCACGCGGCCCTGCTGCACACCGGCAAGGTGCTCCTGGTCGCCGGTTCCGGCAACAACCAGAAGAACTTCGACAAGAAGAAGTTCGACACCCGCCTGTGGGACCCGGTCAAGGGGACCATCAAGAAGATCCCGACGCCCACCGACCTGTTCTGCACGGGCCACACCCAGCTGGGCAACGGCAATCTGCTGATCGCGGGCGGCACGCAGCGCTACGAGAAGCTGAAGGGCGACATCACCAAGGCCGGCGGCCTGATGATCGTCCACAACGAGGACCCGGACGAGCCGAAGACGATCCCCGCGGGGACGAAGTTCACGGGCAAGAAGAACGGCAAGACGTTCGTCTCCCAGGACAACATCCTCGTGGAGAAGGCGAAGAAGGTCTTCGACAAGCAGACCGGCAGGTTCCTGCGCACCGAGCCGGGCCTCGGCCGCGTCTATGTCGAGGCGGCGAAGAGCGGCACCAAGCACGAGACGGGCACCCAGGACAACTACCGCATCCAGGGCCTGAAGGGCTCCGACACCCGCAACGTCTATGGCATGGCGCAGAAGCTCGCCCTGGACAAGAAGGACTTCCAGGGCATCAAGGACGCCTTCGAGTTCGACCCGGTCGCCGAGCGGTACATCAAGGTCGACCCGATGAACGAGGCGCGCTGGTACCCCACGCTGACCACGCTCACCGACGGCAAAATCCTCTCCACCTCGGGGCTCGACGAGATCGGCCAGCTGGTGCCGGGCAAGAACGAGGTGTACGACCCGAAGACCAAGAAGTGGACGTACACCAAGGGCATCCGGCAGTTCCCGACGTACCCGGCGATCTTCCAGATGACCGACGGCAAGCTGTTCTACTCCGGTTCGAACGCGGGGTACGGCCCCGACGACGTCGGCCGCAAGCCGGGCATCTGGGACCTGAAGACCAACAAGTGGCGGGGCATCCCGGGCCTGAGCGACCAGAAGCTTCTGGAGACCTCCGGCACGGTCGAGCTGCCGCCCGCGCAGGACCAGAAGTACATGGTGGTCGGCGGGGGCGGTGTCGGCGAGTCCAAGGAGTCCAGCGAGAAGACCCGCGTCGTCGACCTGAAAGCGGACGAGCCGCGGTTCGTCGACGGCCCCTCCCTGGAGAAGGGCACCCGCTACCCGCAGATATCGACGCTCCCGGACGACACCGTGCTGATCTCCGGCGGCTCCGAGGACTACCGCGGGCGCAGCGACTCCAACATCCACCAGGCGCGGATCTACGACGCCAGGACGGGTGAGATGCGGCGGGTCGCCGACCCGGAGGTGGGCCGCAACTACCACTCCGGTTCGATCCTGCTGCCCGACGGCCGCGTGATGTTCTTCGGCTCCGACTCGCTCTACGCCGACAAGGCCAACACCAAGCCCGGCGTCTTCGAACAGCGCATCGAGATCTACACGCCGCCTTACCTGTACCACGGCTCGCAGCCGAGCCTCGGCAAGGGGCCGAAGACGATCGAGCGGGGCGAGTCGGGGACCTTCCCGACCAAGCACTCCTCCGCCATCAAGACGGCCCGTCTCATCAGGCCGAGCGCCTCCACGCACGTCACGGACATCGACCAGACGTCGATCGCGCTGGACCTGAAGAAGTCGAAGGGCAAGGTCACGGTGACGGTCCCGAAGAACCGCAGCCTGGTCGAATCAGGCTGGTACATGCTCTTCGTGACGGACGATCAGGGAACCCCGAGCAAGGCCCGCTGGGTCCACGTGCCGTGAGCGGTGCCCCGTCGGCAGCACCCCGTGATGGGCGCCGCTGACGGGGCTCTCCTCAACCGGCGTTCTTCGCGAGGCCCAGCGCGTACTCGGGCCACCACTGCCCCGCCTTGGGGCCGCCCCGGCATGTCCCGTCGGACTCACCGGGCCGCTTGACCCACAGATACGCGTCGACGAGCGGATCGCCGGTCTTCGTGGTGGGCGCCTCGCCGAGCGCGCGGCCCGGCGGGTTGCACCAGGAGTCCTTGCCCTTGTCGTACGGCCCGTTGCCGTTGCGCCCCGTGTCGATGACGAACGGCTTGTCGCCGATCTTCGCCGACAGTTTCCTGCCGAACTCCGTACTGGCCTCGGTGGTCTGGAAGTTGGAGACGTTCACCGAGAAGCCGTCGGCCTGCTCGACGCCGGAGCGCTTCAGGGGCTCCCAGAGCGAGTCGGGGTTCTGCCAGCCCGCGTTGCCCGCGTCGAGGTACACCTTGGTGTTCTTCAGGGACTTGAGCTTGCCGATGGCGCCCTTGAGAAGGTCGTACCGCTCCTCGTGGAACTGTTCGGGCGTGCAGTTGTCGACCATGTGGAGCACGGCGTCCGGTTCCAGGATCACCGTGGCGCGGCGATCGCCGATGCCCTTGGCGACCTGGTCGACGAACTGCCGGTACGCGTTGCCGTCGGCCGCGCCGCCGCCCGAGTACTGGCCGCAGTCGCGGTGCGGGATGTTGTAGAGGACGAGCAGGGCGTCCCGGTCGGCCTTGTCGGCGGCCTCGGTGAAGCCGCGCGCCTGGTCCTCCGCGTTCTCCGGGACGATCCACTCGGCGACGGGCTGCTCGGCGATCTTGCGGATGAGCGCGCCGTCGTCCTTCTTGCCGTCCTTCTCGTACGCGGCGACCTGCTTGGCCGCGTTCCCCTGCGGGTTGACCCAGTACGGGTCCTCCCCCTTGGGCTGCTGCTTCACCGGCGGACCCGACGTCTCGCCCTCCGGGTCACCGCTGGAGGAGCACCCGGAAAGGAGCAGCGCGGCCCCCGCGAGCGCCACTCCCGTCCTCACCCCCCTGGCCGCGAAAACGTGTCCGCGGCCGGTGCCTTTGTGGTACATCCACTCCCCCTTGGGTGCACTGTCCGTATCTCAATCCTGACATACGCCCCCTCTCCCCACGAGGCCCGTCCGTCCTGCGGGAAGAGCTGTAGGAGAGCTGTTACCCAGAGGTGTTACCGCACGCCGTGGAAGGGTAGGCGCAGTCCGCGGGGAGTTGGAGGAGAGAGGGCCATGGCGCACCGCCCATGCGTACTGCGGCTCGCGGAAGTGCTGGTGGAGACCGCGAACACGCTGACCGACGACTTCGACCCCGAACGCTATCTGCGACGGGTCTCGGACCAGTCGGTGGAACTGCTCGACGTGCAGGGCGCCGGCGTGCTGTACGCCGACGGGAACGAAGGGATCCATCTCGTCCCCGGCAGCCGCCGACAGGAGGTGGTGCACGCCCTTTTGGTGGCGCAGCACCAGGGAGGCCCGTGTATCGACAGCTTCGGCACAGGCAAGTCCGTGCCACCGGTCCGTGTCGATTCCGGCGACGCGAAGGCCCGTTGGCCCGCGTTCGCCGAGCAGGCCGGCGAGCACGGCGTCGCGGAGACCTTCGCGGTGCCGCTGCGGCACAGCGGTTCGACACTCGGCGTACTGAATGTCTTCGTAACGCACGCACATGAATCGGCGCCTCTGGAAGGCGCGTTGGGGATCGCGCAGGCGCTGGCCGACGCCGCGGCGGTGGGCCTGCGCAATCATCGCGCTCTCACGCGTTACCGAACGCTCACGGAACAGCTCCAGACGGCGCTGGACAGCCGTATTCGCATCGAACAGGCCAAAGGCGTCCTCGCCGAGCGCTGGAACACCGGCATGGACGAGGCATTTGAGGCGCTGCGGCGTTATGCGCGCAGGGAACGCCAGGTCATCGACCTGGTCGCCACCCAGGTGATCAAGGGGACGATCGACAGTGAAGCGCTTCGGCGGGGCCCGTCCCCACCTTCTTGAGTAACCGGCTCCACCTGCGGCGATCACGGTGCGAAAGGGGCTCGCGACTTGGCGTTATTCGACCTCTGACGCCCTCTAGGCCGACGCGCTCATTCGTCCTAGAGTTTGTTGGACGGCCCCAGCCCCCGGCCATGTCTGCCATTCCGCGATTCGGGATGGTCTGAACCTCCCGCGCCGGCGCCGGGTTTCTCCCGCAGCTCGTGCGCGCGCGGTCGAGGACCAGCCCGGTCGGCGGCTCCGGGGGGAGCGGGCCGCCGATCGGGTCAGGTGGACGGGCCCGGAACCCGAGGGGTCAGCGCCTCACTCCCGTGAGGTATGCCGAGACGATGACGTTGGCCGTGTAGCTGCGGGTGGCCCTGTCGAAGGTGCCGCCGCAGGTGATGAGGCGCAGTTCGGCGCGGCCCTCCTCGTGGGGGCCGTACGCCTTCTTCGCGTCGAAGCGTTCGCGGGTGACGACCTCGACGTCGTCGACCGTGAACTCGGCGACCGTGCCGTCGTCCCGTGCCACCGTGACCTTCTCGCCGGGGCGCACCGCGCTGAGATCGTAGAAGACGGCGGGCTTCGTCTCGGTGTCGACGTGGCCTACGAAGAGGGCGGCGCCCGGGGCTCCGGGGCGGGTGCCGCCGCCGTACCAGCCGACAGTGTCCGGCCGGTCGTACGGCGGTGGGTCGATCGCGCCCCCGGTGTCCAGGCCGCGGGCGGTCACCGGGGCCCTGACCTCCAGGAACGGCACGTCGAGCCGCTGCGGTCGGGCGGGCGCCAACGGCTCGTGGGCGGGCGGGCCGCCCGGCCGGTCCATGAGGTCGCTGCCCCACAGCCACAGACCGCCGGCCAGGAGGACCGCCCAGGCGACGCCGGTGAGCGGGCGTCCGGCCCCGGGCGGGCGTTCACCGCCGGACACGGTCTCGCCCCGCCCGTCAGTCGGAGCGGCGCCGACGGGCGCTGCGGAAGGCCACGGCGACCGCCGCGACCCCCGCGAGGACGAGGCCGACCACGGCGTGCCGGGTGCCGGGGCCGGCCTCGTCCGCGTCGCCCGCCTCGGCGGACGCGACGGAGGTGAACTTCGCGGTGCCGCCGCCACCGGCCCGCACCGGGGAGGTCGGCTCACCGGTCTGCGACGGGGAGGTCGACTTCTCCGGCTTCCGCGGGTTCACCCGGACGGTGCCGACGCCCTGGTGGGGGTGGCCGTCGCAGATGACGGTGAGTTCGTACGAACCGGTGACGCCGTTCCTGATCCTGGCGCTGCCGTTGAGCGAGTCGGTGCCGCCGCCGTCCCGCCGGGTCAGCTCGGCTTCCCCTTCGAAGGCCCCTGCCCCGGCCGACCCGGTGGTGCTCTCGCAGCCCGAGACGCTCACCTGCACGGTGGCGCCGGGCGCGGCGCTCGCGGGGACGACGGTGGCCCGCACGGAGCCGACGTCATGGGCCTGGGCCGCCCCGGCGGGCAGGGCGGCCCCCACAAGGACGGCCACCCCGCTCACACGAAGAGCAAGGGAACATATACGCATCGCGAACCTCCTGTACTACGAGATTCACGCAGCCAACCGCCCTCTTAGCAACTCGATGCGTGGCAAACGGGTGGGTGGGAGACATCCGCCGCGAAGCGGCGGCCTCAAACCCGATCCACGAGATCAGCGATGGAGTCGACAACAGTGGAGGGCCGGAACGGATACTGCCCGATGTCCCCCCGGGAGGTAAGCCCCGTGAGCACCAGGAACGTCTCCATCCCCGCCTCCAGTCCGGCAAGGACATCCGTGTCCATGCGGTCACCGATCATCGCGCTGGTCTCCGAATGCGCCCCGATCGCGTTCAGCCCTGTCCGCATCATCAACGGATTCGGCTTCCCCGCGAAGTACGGGTTCTTGCCGGTCGCCTTGGTGATCAGCGCGGCGACGGCCCCGGTGGCGGGCAGCGGCCCCTCGGTGGAGGGACCGGTCTCGTCGGGGTTGGTGCAGATGAAGCGGGCGCCGCCGTTGATGAGACGTACGGCCTTGGTCATGGCCTCGAAGGAGTACGTGCGGGTCTCGCCGAGCACCACGTAGTCCGGGTCGTGGTCGGTGAGGACGTACCCGATGTCGTGCAGGGCCGTGGTGAGCCCCGCCTCGCCGATGACGTAGGCCGTGCCGCCGGGCCGCTGGTCGTCGAGGAACTTGGCGGTGGCCAGCGCGGAGGTCCAGATGTTCTCGACGGGCACTTCGAGGCCCATGCGGGTCAGCCGGGCCTGGAGGTCGCGCGCGGTGTAGATGGAGTTGTTCGTCAGCACAAGGAAGGGCTTGCCGGACTCGCGCAGTCTCTTGATGAACGCGTCGGCGCCGGGGATCGGGACGCCCTCGTGAATGAGCACGCCGTCCATGTCGGTGAGCCACGATTCGATGGGCTTGCGCTCTGCCATGGGGTGCACTCCTGCGGTGAACGGGTTGGCTGGGGCGCCGGGACAGCGCTGTGCCGACGCCCCCACCCTACGTTCAGCTGCCTGTCGCCGACTTCCAGTCCTCCACGTACGTACGGAGGTTCTGGGAGATGTCCGTCCAGTCCGGCTCGAAGATCTCGACACCGTCGATGATCTTGTCGAGGGCGACCGCGTTCGCGTCGGTGGCCTTGACGTCCTTGCGGGCCGCGAAGCCGCCGCCGACCTCGCTGACCTGCTGCTGCGCCTTCTGGCTGAGCAGGTGGTCGAGGAACTTCCTGGCGTTGGCGCTGTGCGGCGCCTTGCTGACGAGCCCGGCGGCGTACGGGAGGGCGAAGGTGGTCGGCTCGGAACCCCGCTTGGCGGGGAACCAGATGCCGAGGTTCGGCATGTCCTTGGACTGCGCGTAGTTCATCTGGACGTCGCCGTTGGCGGCGAGCAGTTCGCCCTTGTCGACCTTGGGCGCGAGCTTGCCGGTGGACGCGGACGGGCCGACGTTGTTGGTCTGGAGCTTCTTCAGATACGCCATCGCCGGCTCCTTGCCGCCGAAGTCGTGCATGGCCTTGATGAGCACGGCGGTGCCGTCGCCCGCGACGCCGGGCGTGGAGTACTGCACCTTGTCCTTGTACGCGCCGTCGGTGAGGTCCTCCCACGTCGTGGGGGCCCTGCCGCCGCTCAGCTCCTTCTTGTTGTAGATGAAGCCGAAGTAGTTGTTGACGACGGAGGTCCACTTGCCGTCGGCGTCCTTGTCTGCGCCGTCGACCTCCTCGGAGCCCTTGGGCCTGTAGGTCTGGAGCAGCCCCTTCTCGTCGGCCTGCTGGATGAAGGGCGGCAGGGTGATGATGACGTCGGCCTGTGTGTTGGACTTCTCGCGGACGGCGCGCTGCACCATCTCGCCGGAGCCGCCCTCGACGTAGTTCACCTTGATGCCGGTCTTCTTCTCGAAGTCCTCGAAGACCCGGTCGTACCAGCCGTCGCCGTTCTCGCCCTTGAGGCCGTCGGCGCTGTAGACGGTGACGACCTTCTCGTCGGACGCGGCGGAGCCGCCGCACGCGGTGAGGGACCCGGCGAGGACGAGGCCGCCGGTGACGGCGGCGAGCGTTCTGATCTGCGTAAGGCGGGACATGACGTTGTGTACTCCTTGCAGAGCCTGGGAGGGCGGGCGGTTCAGCGGTAGGAGGCCCGGGTGCGGATACGGGAGACGGCGAGGAGCACGAGCAGCGTCGCCGCCATCAGGACCACCGCGAGGGCGGCGCCGGTGAAGGTGGAGCCGCGGTCGGTGGCCGCGTGGATCCGCACGGGGAGCGGCATCCAGTCCGGCGGGTAGAGCATCATCGTGGCGCTCAACTCGCCCATGGAGAGCGCGAAGCAGAGCCCGGCGGCCGCGTTCAGGGACGGCAGCAGGAGCGGCAGCCTCACCTTCCACAGGACGTACGAGGGCCGGGCGCCGAGCGAGGCGGCGGCCTGTTCGTACGCCGGGTCGAGACGCACGATGGCGGCCGAGACCGACTGGTAGGCGAACGCCGTGACGAGAAGGGCGTGCGCGAGGATCACGATCCAGCGCGTGCCGTTGAGGATCATCGGCGGTTTGGAGAACGCGACGAGGACCGCGAGCCCGACGACCACGGAAGGCACGGCGACCGGCAGGACGAAGAGCGCGTCGAGCAGCCTCTTGCCGCCCTTCTTCAGCGAGGCGGCGGCGAGCGCGGCCCAGGACCCGACGGTGAGCGCGAGCAGGCCGGCCCCGACGGCGGTGACGAGGCTGGTGGTGAGGGCCTGGAGCGACTCCCCACGGGTGGCCGCCGCGTAGTGCCCGGTGGTGAAACCGGACGGGAAGGCGCCCGACCAGTGCGAGGAGAAGGACGCCGCGAGGATGACGAGCAGCGGCAGCGCGAAGAGCGGCAGGAAGAGGACGAGGAAGAGGGCCCAGGTGCCCCACTTGCCCTTGCGGCTATGCACCAGCACGACGGCTCACCACCCGGTAGAGGCCGTAGAGGCCCACGGAGATCGCGATGTTGACGACGGCGACGACGCAGGCCGCCGGGTAGTCGGATTCGAGCATCGCCTTGCTGTAGACGAGCATCGGCAGGGTCGTGACGCCCTTGGCCCCGGTGAACAGCACGATCCCGAACTCGTTCAGGCACATGACGAGGACGAGGCTGCCGCCGGCGGCGAGCGCGGGCAGCGCCTCGGGCAGGATGACGCGGCGCACGATCCGCCACGGCCGGGCTCCGAGGCTGGACGCCACCTCGATCTGAGCCGTGTCGATCTGCGAGAACGCGGCGAGCAGGGGCCGCATGACGAAGGGCGTGAAGTACGTGATCTCCGCGAGCAGTACGCCCCACGGGGTCGTCAGGAACTGGAAGGGTCCTTCGGCGGCGCCGGTCGCGTCCGTCCACACCCCGTTGGCCATGCCCTTCGTCCCGTAGACGAAGAGCAGGGCGAGAGTGATGAGGAAGGAGGGGAAGGAGAGGAAGACGTCGATGAACTTGGAGACGGCCTTCGCGCCGGGGAACGGCACGAAGGCGATGACCAGCGCGAGCGCGAACCCGAGCGCCAGACACCCCACGGTCGCCCCGGCCGCCAGCCACACGGTGGTGCCGAGCGCCTCCCTGAACGCCTCGGAGGCGAAGACGTCGGAGTACGGCTGAAGGGAGGTCCCGCCGCTGTCGGGCCGCACGGACTGCTGGACGACGAGGCCGAGGGGGTGGAGGAAGAAGATCGCGAGCACGGCGATCGGGGGCAGCGCCCACACGAAGCGGGGCATCCGTTCCCGCTGGCTAACCATCGGTCACCCCTGCGGAGAGCAGCACCGCGTCGTCCGGGGCGAAGTGCAGGGTGACCGTCTCCCCGATGCCCGGCGGCGTCCGAAGCTCCCGGACGTCCGCCTTCAGCCGCTCCCCGCCCACATCGACGTACAGCCGGTGTGTCGCGCCGCGCCACTGGACCTCGCTCACGCGGCCGGTGACGGGGTTGGGCCCGTCCCCGAGCCCGACCAGGTGCGGCCGCACGCACAGTGTGGCGCCGACCCCGGGAGCGACCCGCCCGGTGTCGACCTTCAGCTCGACGCCCCCGAGGGACACCACCCCGGCGCCCCCCACCGTCACCGCGAGAAGGTTCGCGTTGCCGACGAAGGAAGCCGTGAACTCCGTACGCGGTGTCCGGTACAGCTCCTGCGGCGTCCCGCAGTCCTGGAGCCGCGCCCGGTCCATGACGGCGATCCGGTCCGCCAGGGTCAGCGCCTCCACCTGGTCATGAGTGACGTAGAGGATGGACACGTCGGGCAGCTCGCGGTGCAGCCGGGCCAGTTCCGCCAGCATCCCCGACCGCAGCTGCGCGTCCAGCGCGGACAGCGGCTCGTCGAGCAGCAGCACCCCCGGCCGGATGGCGAGCGCCCGCGCGATGGCGACCCGCTGCTGCTGCCCGCCGGACAGTTCGCGCGGGAAGCGCCGCGCGTACGAGGCCATCCCGGTCATCTCCAGGGCCTCGGCGACCCGCCCGGGGATCTCGGCCTTGGCGACCTTCCGCGCCTTCATGCCGAAGGCGACGTTGTCCTCGACGCGCATGTGCGGAAAGAGGGCGTACTGCTGGACGACCATCCCGATCCCGCGCCGGTGCGGCGGAAGACCGGTGACGTCGCGCTCCCCGATGAACACCCGCCCCGACGCGGGCCGCACGAAGCCCGCGACGGCCCGCAGCGCGGTGGTCTTGCCGGAACCGGAGGGCCCGAGCAGGGCCATGACCTCGCCGGGCTCGACGGTCAGGTCGAGCGAGTCCAGGACTGTGTTCGCGCCGTAGGCGACGGAGACCCGGTCGAAGCGGATGCCGCTGCTCATGTGCCCTTCCTCGCCAGCAGGGCGGGCAGTTCGGCGACGGAAGTGAGGACGTGCGTGGCACCGTGCTCCGTCAGCCGCTCCTCTCCGTGCGCACCTGTCAGGACGCCCGCGACGACGCCGGCCCCGGCCCGTACCCCGCTCTTCATGTCGTACGCGGTGTCGCCCACGACCGCGACCTCCTGGACGCCCGCCACGGCCCCGGTCCGCAGGAAGGCGCTGAGCACCATGTCCGGGTAGGGCCGGCCGCGGCCGCCCGCGTCCGCCGGACACAGGGTCAGCTCGACGAGGCCGCGCCAGCCGAGCGCGTCCAGGATGGCGTCCTGGGTGACGCGGGCGAACCCGGTGGTCAACACCACGGTCCGTCCATCGGCCTTGAGCTGCTCGACGGCCTCGCGCGCCCCGGCGATCGGTGCGATCCGGCCGCCGTCGACCAGCGTCCCGTACGCGTTCTCGAAGGCGACGTTGGCCCGCTGGGCGAGCGTCTCCTCCCCGAAGAGGTGCCGGAAGACGGAGATCTTGGACTCGCCCATCGTGGCGCGTACGTACTCCAGCTTCGCGGCGTGGTCCGCCGAGCCGGGCTCCACGCCCAGTTCGGCCGCGGCGGCGGAGAAGGCCTGCTCGACGAGGCCTCCGTCGGCGACGGTGGTCCCGGCCATGTCGAGGACGACCAGACCGATGTGGTTCTTCGGCAACTCGCTCACCATCCCAGTTCGTTCGCGGTCCGCTCGGCGATCGCGGGCGAGCAGGTCATGCCGCGCCCGCCGGGCCCGGTGACCAGCCACACGCCGTCGCGCACCTGCTGGCGGTGCACGACCCGGCTGGTGTCGACGCACTGCGCGTACACCCCGGCCCAGCGCCGCCTGATCCTCGGCAGCGGGCGGCCGAGGAAGCCCTCGACGACCTCGGTGAGGTGGTCGTAGGGGTCTTCGAGGGTGTCGAAGGCGAAGGGGTGCTCGTACTCGTGGGTGTCGCCGATGGTCAGGCCGCCGTCCTCGCGCTGCACCATGAGCAGCTGCATCCTGTGCGCGGCGGCGGTCGGGGTCTGCGGCTGCCCGGCGTTGAGCGCGTCGAGGGCGTCCGACGTGTACGCCGGGTAGTAGCGGAAGCTGTCGGCGTCGGCGACGGACGTGGTGAGCGGCTCGCCGAGCGGCGCGGTCTGCATCATCTGGAGGCGGACGCGGCGCACGGGCAGTCCGGGCCCGGCCAGCTCGCGCACGAGGCCGCCGAGCCAGGCGCCGGTGGCGAGCACGACGACGTCACCGGTGTGCACGTCGCCGTGGTCGTCGCGCACCGCGCTCTCCCCGACGACCTCACGGACCTCTCGGCCGGGCAGGAAGGTGTAGCGCGGGGACGCCGAAAGCACCTCCCTGAGCCGGAGTTGGGCGGTGCGGGGCTCCACCGCCGCGTCCCGCTCGCACCACAGGCCCGCGACGAACTCGCCGCGCAGGGCCGGGTTGAGGGCGCGCGCCTCCTCGGCGGTCAGCAGCTTGTAGCCGCGGGCAGCCGCGTCCGGGCGGGTGAGCGCGGCCTCGGCGACCGCGCGTTCGCGTTCGTCGCGTACGAGGGTGAGGGAGCCGTTGGCCCGGAAGCCGAGGCCCGGCACGCGCTCGCCGATGCCCTCCCACAGCTCGCGGGCGCGCAGCGCGGTGTCCAGCTCCTCGCCGCCCGCGCGGCCGCTCACCCATATCTGCCCGAAGTTGCGCAGCGACGCGCCGCGGGCCTCGCTCTCGCGCTCGATCTGTACGACCTCGTGGCCGCGTTCCACTGCGTGCCAGGCGTGCATGGTTCCCACCACGCCGGCTCCTACGACGATGACTCTCACGCCGGCAACGCTCCTGCGGGCGGGTGGCCCGCGCGGGGCGGAACGGCGACGGGACGGTGAACGGCCACCCAAGCTTGGACCAGACCCGTTATCCTGCCGTGACCTTCACCCGCTGTGGTCACGGCCGAGGTGCGTGGTGAACGAGAACCGGTCGCCCCGGTAGAGCGTGCGCACCCGCTCCAGCGGGCGGCCCGCCGTGTCGCGGGAGAGCCGGTGGATCAGCAGCATGGGCAGCGCGGGAGGCGTCCCGATGAGCAGGGCCTCGCGCGGGGTGGCGAGGACCGTCTCGATCCGCTCGTCGGCGTCCCCGAAGGAGACGCCGAGCCGGTCGCGCAGATAGGCGTAGAAGGACGAGTCGGGCTCGAAGTCGCGGTCGAGGCGCGGCACCCGCGCCACGGATACGTACGTGCTCTCCAGGCCGACCCGTTCGTCGTCGGCGAGCAGCACGCGCTCCATGTGCCAGACGGGTTCGCCCACGTCGGCGCCGGTCTCCGCGGCGAGCGCGGCCGGGCACGGGAAGCGGTCGAGGGAGATGAGGTGGCGGCCGGGCGTCCGCCCCTGCCTCCGTACGCCTTCGGTGTAGCTCGCCAGGGACAGGGGCTGCTCCAGCTTGGGGCCCGCGACGACGGTGCCGCGGCCCTGCCTGCGCAGCCGCCCCTCCAGGAGGAGTTCGCGCAGCGCCTGGCGTACGGTCTCGCGCGCCACCTCGTACCGCACGGCGAGGTCCCGCTCGGTGGGCAGGGGCTGCCCGTCCCCCAACTCGTCGGTGAGAGCGGCGATCCTGGCCTTCACCGCGTAGTACTTCGGGATGCGCCCGTGCTCGGGGATGCCGGAGCGGATGGGGGCGCCGGGCGCCTGGTCGAGCAGGTGCGCGGGAGGGGACGCGGGGGCGGGTACGGGGTTCGGTTTGTCCACGCGGGGATGTTCGCAGACGTACGTGAACCGGAAGGTGAACGGAAGGCCGGCCGGCGAAGTGACCGTCGGCGTCAGCGGCCGCCCGCCCGAAGGCGCCGGTAGCGCGCCAGCAGGGCGGCGGCGCCGCCGAGGACGAGGGCGCCGGCGGCGGCCCCCAGGCCGAGCAGGACGGCGGGGCCGGTCTGTGCCAGCTGCTCGGCCGGTTCGGGCCGCGGCGGCGGCGCGGTGCCGGACGGGTCGTCGGGGGCGTCGTCCGCGATGGCGAACGTGTAGTCGTTGGAATCGCCGACCCAGTCGCCGTCGTCGTCCCTGCGCTGGACGAGCGCGGCGGACGCCACGACGCGGGTGGGCCGGGTGCCGTCGGTGAAGCCGAGCCGGACCTTGACGGTGACGGTGCTGCCGGGGCCGACCGTGAAACCGGGGAAGCCGTCGTCGAAGACGCCGACGTGCTCGTCCTGGTCGGTCCGCTCGAACCGCACGGGCCGCCAGCGCGTCCCGTCGTGGAACTCCAGCCGGATCTGGTCCGACCGCATCGGCTGCCGCTGGTCGACGAGGACCAGGATCGGGTGGATGCCGGCGCAGGGCTCTCCGGTGGCGTTGGTGAGGTCGATCGTCCAGCCCTGCCGGTCGCCGCCAGGGCGGTAGGCGGCGGGGCCCTCCTGGATGCGGGTGTCGATGGGGAAGGCGGCGCTGTCGGCGGTGGCGCAGGTGGGCGGGTCCACGTCGGCGCTCCGCTGCTGCCGCACCTGGGGGGAGGCCGCCGCGAGACCGGGCTGCGCCGCCGCGAGACCGGGCTGCGCCACCGCGGCGGACGTCCCGGCCGTGGCGGACGTGAGGGCGGCGGCGACGGTGGTGGCGACGCCGAAGGTGACGGAACTGCGGAATCGCATGGCAGACCTTTGCTGAGCTGAACACCGATCGGCAAAGCGGGGGTGACGGGGAGTCCCTGCCACGGACCCTGCCACGCGGGCCGGGCGGCGCCGTGGCGCCACCCCCCGGTAGGCCCGATCGGCCGTCCCGGAACCGCACGATCAGTCGAGATCCCGTCAATCGCGATTGGCGGGGAAGGCCACGTTCGCGCGGCCGAAAAGGGGCGCGAGGACAAGCTGGGCCGCGCCCTCCGCGACCCCGCGCTCCCCTCCCGGGGCGAGCGCGACGGACACCTCCGCCTCCCCGCCGCCACGCCGGACGCGCTCGGCGACGACGGCGCCCACACCTCGTACGAACAGCTCCTCGGCGGCGAACACGGTCCGCCCGCCGAGCAGGACGCGGTCGATGTCGAGCAGCCCGACCAGGTTCCCCGCGGCCGTGCCCAGCACCCGCGCGGCCTCGTCGAGCTGGCCCCGGGCGACGGCCGCGAGGCAGAGCGCCTCGACGCAGCCGCGGTCCCCGCACTCGCAGGGCGGGCCGTCCAACTGGAGCACCTGGTGGCCGAATTCGCCCGCGCCGGTGCGGGCGCCCCGGTGGACGGAGCCGCCGAGGACGAGTCCGGCGCCGAGTCCCGTGCCCAGATGCAGATACGCGAAGGAGTCGACGGCGCCCGCGAGGGCCAGGCCGAGAGCGGCGGCGTTGGTGTCCTTGTCGACGACGACCGGCAGCCCGAGCCGCTCCGCCAGCGCGTCCCGCAGCGGAAACCCTTCCCACCCGGGAAACCCGGTCACGCGCCGCAGCACCCCGCCCACATGATCGAGCGGCCCGGGCAGCGCGACCCCGACCCCGGAAAGGGTCCCGTCGGCCGCACCGTCACCCGACTCCGCCAGAAGCCCCCGCACCTCCCCCGCCGCCGCCTCCACGACCGCCTCCGCCCCCGCGCCGAAGGCGAGCGGCGCGTGGCGTTCCGCGACCACCGTGCCGGTCAGGTCGACGAGGACCGCCGTCAGCGCGTCGCGGTCCAGGTGGAGGCCGACCGCGTGGCCCGCGTCGGGCACCAGGCGCAGCACGGTGCGCGGCTTGCCGCCCGTCGAGGCGCGGCGGCCCGCCTCCGCGGCCAGCCCCTCGGCCCGCAGCCGGGCGGTGATCTTGCTGACGGCCTGCGGGGTGAGCCCGGTTCGCTCGGCCAGCTCCAGGCGGCTTATGCCCGCCTCACCCGCCGTGCGCAGCAGATCGAGCACGAGCGCGGCGTTGTGCCCGCGCAGCGCCGGCAGGTTCACTCCGGGGTTCGCCCTGTTCACGTACGGCTTCACGGAGCCATTGTCTCTTCCGCTTGCACTTTGGCAACACCGTTGCTTAAGTGGAAGGCATGACTGGTACAGGCCCCTCGGGCTCCCGCTCCCCCCTCCGCGTCGGCCTCGTCGGATACGGTCTCGCGGGCTCCGTCTTCCACGCCCCGCTGATCGCCGCCACCGAGGGCCTCGTCCTCGACACGGTCGTGACGTCGAACCCCGAGCGGCAGGCGCGGGCCCGCGCCGAGTTCGGCGACGGCCTGCGCCGCGCGGCCTCCGCCGACGAGCTGTGGGAGCGGGCGGACGAGCTGGACCTGATCGTCGTCGCGTCCCCGAACAAGACGCACGTATCGCTCGCCACGGCCGCCCTCAAGGCGGGCCTGCCGGTGGTCGTCGACAAGCCGATCGCGGGCACGTCCGCCGAGGCGCGCGAGCTGGCGGCCCTCGCCGACGAGCGCGGGCTGCTCCTCTCCGTCTTCCAGAACCGCCGCTGGGACAACGACTTCCGTACGCTGCGTCAGCTCCTCGCGGACGGCGAGCTGGGCGACGTATGGCGCTTCGAGTCCCGCTTCGAGCGGTGGCGGCCGAAGCCCAAGGGCGGCTGGCGCGAGTCCGGGAACCCGGAGGAGATCGGAGGTCTCCTCTACGACCTGGGCAGCCACGTCGTCGACCAGGCCCTGGTCCTCTTCGGCCCGGCCGTGAGCGTGTACGCCGAATCGGACGTCCGCCGCCCCGGCGCGGAGGCCGACGACGACACGTTCATCGCGATCACCCACGCGAACAGCGTCCGCTCGCACCTGTACGTGAGCGCCACCACCGCCCAGCTGGGCCCGCGCTTCCGCGCCCTCGGGTCGAAGGCCGGGTACGTGAAGTACGGCCTCGACCCGCAGGAGGCGGCCCTGCGCGACGGCAGGCGCCCCGCCACGCAGAACACGCGGGAGGCGCAGAACACGCGGGACGCGCAGAGCACGCAGGACCCTTGGGGCGTGGAGCCCGAGACGATGTGGGGCCGGATCGGCTCCGGGGAGTCCCCGGCGACCGGCGGCGGCCGCCCCGTGCCGACGCTGCCCGGCGACTACCCCGCGTACTACGCGGCGATCGCCGACGCCTTGCGCGGCACCGGCGAGAACCCCGTCACCGCGCACCAGGCCGCCGCCGCCCTGGACGTCCTGGAGGCGGCCCGCCGCTCGGCCCGCGACGGTGTGACGGTGACGCTGTGACCGCCGCACGCGACGCCGCCGCGCCCACACCCGCCAAGCCCGCCCAGCCCGCCGCGCCGGCCATCGACGAACTGGAGGCCCAGGAGCGCCGCCTGGTCCTGTCCCGCTTCACCTATGACGACGCGTGGGCGCTCGGCACCCTCCTCGTGGAGCTGGCCCGCGAGCGCCGTGCCCCGGTGGCGATCGACATCACCCGGGGCGGCCAGCAGCTCTTCCACGCGGCGCTGCCCGGCTCCACCCCGGACAACGACGCCTGGATCGCCCGCAAGCGCCGCGTCGTCGAGCGCTACGGCTGCTCGTCCTACCTGGTCGGCTCCCGCTTCCGCGCCAAGGGCACGACCTTCGAGGACTCCTCCCGCCTGGACCCCGGCATGTACGCGGCGCACGGCGGCGCGTTCCCGCTCGCGGTCGAGGGCGCGGGGGTCGTCGGCGCGGTGGTGGTTTCGGGGTTGCCGCAGGTGGAGGACCACGCGCTGGTGGTGGAGGCGCTGGAGCGCTTCATCGCGGGCTAGCGCAGCCGAACGAGAATTGTTCAGCGGAAGGTGTGAGTCCGGGCGCTCGCGGCCCCATGGACCCCATAGGGTCCCTCCATGCAACTGCCCGCATTCGTAGATCTGCGCCCCATCGGCCGTTGCAATCTCAGCTGCCCCTTCTGTTTCGGGCCGCGCCACGACGTCCCGTCCATGTCCTGGGAGACCGCCCGGGAGGTGACCGCCGCCCTGCGGGACGGCGGCGTGCGGGGCGTCGTCCTCTCCGGTGGAGAACCGACTCTGCTCGGCTATCTCCCCGATCTCGTGGCGGCCTTGAGCCGTCCCGACACGGACGGTCTGCGCCCCCGCGTCGTCCTCAGCACCAACGGCCTCGCCCCGCTGAGGACCATGGAGCGCATCCTTCCGGGCCTCTCCTGGCTCGCCCTGCCCCTGGAGTCCAAAGACGGCACGGAGCACGGGCTGATGCGCACCGGCGGCGCCGCGCCGCACCGCGAGAAGGTGCTCGGGCTGCTGAGGGAAGTGCGCAAGAACCATCAGCACGTCCAGGTGAAACTGGGCACGGTCGTGACGCGCCTCAACGTCAAGGGCGCCCCGCGGGTCCTCGATCTGATCGAGGACGAGGGTTCCCTCCCTCATGTGTGGAAGGTCTACCAGATGTCGGAGACCAACTACGGCGCGGACAACCGGGACTGGCTCTCCATCGGGGACGACGTGTTCGAGGAGGTGGTGAAGGAGTGCGAGGAGGCCGCCGAGGAGTACGGCGTGACCTTGCGGGTGTACCGCAACGCCACCCGAACCGGCAGTTACTTCTTCATCGATCCGGACTGCGAGATCGTCGTCGTCGACAAGGATGGCGAACGAAGAATCGGGAATCTTTTCGAGAGGCTGGCGGACGGCACGCTCCGGCCCGCCGATTTGATCACTCTCGACAGGAACGTCAAGAATTTTGACAGTACCTATCCACGTCTGAGGAGTTCCCGATGACGACACAGGTACGCGTCGGAGTCCAGGCCATCGTCCGGCTGGGCGGCGACGTACTGCTCGGCCTGCGCGCGGGCGGCTTCGGCGCCGGCACCTGGGGCCTGCCCGGCGGCCATCTGGAAGTGGGCGAGTCCCTGATGGGCGCGGCCCGCCGCGAACTGGCCGAGGAGACCGGCATCGAGGCGCTCGGCCTGCGGGTCGCCTGCGTGACCGACCCGGACCCGGCCGCCAATCACCACATGCAGGTCGGCGTGGAGGTCGTGGTCTACACCGGCGACATCCGCGTACGCGAACCGGACCGCTGTCTGCGCTGGGAGTTCTGGCCCTTGGACGCGCTGCCCGACGCGCTCTTCGTCGGCTCGGCCGGTGTGCTCAGGAGCATCAGGGAAGGCGCCCTGCACCGCCCCCTGACCGCGCTGTGCCGACCATGATGTCCCGGCCGTGATGTCCCGGCCGTGACGCCCCCGACCCGCTACGTCTCGGCGCGCTTGCTCAGCCGGTCGTCGGACTGCGTCGCCATCAGCGCGCGCAGCCGCCCCTGGTGCTGCTCCTCGTGCACCCCGAACTGCTCCCAGGTGCTGGTCAGTTCCCACTGCGTACGGAACGCGGCGAGGCTGTCCGCGTAGTAC
The DNA here is from genome assembly GCF_053591415.1 of Streptomyces sp. NPDC003032. Lineage (NCBI taxonomy): Bacteria > Bacillati > Actinomycetota > Actinomycetes > Kitasatosporales > Streptomycetaceae > Streptomyces > Streptomyces sp. NPDC003032. Next base: position 80,951 of record NZ_JBSFTT010000028.1, read on the forward strand.
TTGCTGTCCTTGTTGAACCGGTGCTCGAAGACGCTCAGGCCCCTGCGGGTCCGGTGCAGCGGGTTCATCGTGATGTACGGCTCGAAGAAGCCGACCTGCGAGGTGAGCAGCGTCGACCCCGAGATGTCGGTGGGGGTCAGCTTCAGCTCGATGTGGTCAGGGAACTGTTCGCGCAGGTCGAGATAGGAGTCGATGACCGGCCGGAACGTCTCTTGGTAATAGGTGCTCGCCCGCACCCGGTCCACGATGTTCTCGTGGCTCGCCCGCTCGGCGTCCGCTCCGTGCTGCATGAAGATCGCGAGATTGTTCCAAGGGCTGCTCAGAATCACATGGAAATAGGTGCCGCGCTCCAGGGCGCCGCGGATCTGCCAGTAAAAGATGTCCAGGTCACCGAGGAAGTACGAGGCGCCGGCGTGCGCGGTCAGCCGGACGATGTTGCGCTCCGCGTCGATCGCCCGCCGCTTCGCGTCGTTGCGCAGGTCGTTCTCCTGGGGCGTGTAGGTGCGGTCGATGAGGTACGGCAGGTCGTCCGTCTGCACGGTCGCCACCCGCAGGTGCGCGAGCGCCTCCCGGATCGCGAGCGTCTGGGCGTGCTCACGGCCGAGCACCTCCACGGCCATCTCCTCCGCCGTCTCCAGCAGGGACACGGCGCGCTGCCTGCGCGGCAGGCTTCCCGAACCGCCGCTGGCGGCCTCGAACTCGGCGACGGCGAGCGCCGCCTGGGCCACGATCGTCTCCCGGTGGCCGGCCCCGAGGAGCGCCGACGCGTTCAGCTTGACGATCTCCAGCTCGCACAGTTCGCGTTCGCTCCGCTCCACGTCGTGCGCGGCGGCCGCCGCCTCGAAGCGGGCCGTGGCGAGGGTGCGCCGGGCGGCGACGGCCGTCGGATGGGCGCCGCCCTTGAGGCGGACCGACCGCTCCACCGACCGTTCGAACACCTCCATGACCGGCGCCAGTTGCGCGCTGTCCTTGCGTGCCCTCGCCACTTCGAGGCGCACCCAGTCGGCGGTCAGGCGCGCCTCGGGGTCGTCGTCCTCCCAGCGGGTGTCCATCTCCCGGAGCGCCTTGCCGGCCCAGATGTCGGCGTCGTCGACGTTGCCCATGCGCAGGCTCACCGCGCTCAGGTTGGCGAGGATGCGGCCCCGTTCCGGTACGAGGCTGCCGCGCTCCGCCCTGCTGAGCGCGCGGCACAGGATGAGCCGGGAGCGCTCCAGGTCGCCGTGTTCGGCGAGCAGCGAGCCGAGGCCGTCCCAGACGGAGGCCGCGTAGACCTGGTGGTCCGCCTCCGCTATCTCCATGTGCCGCAGCGTCATGTCGGCCACGGACAGGGACAGCGTCTTCATGCCGAGGGCGCCCAGGAGACGGGCGAGGTGGGTGAGCTGCTCGGCGCGCAACTGCTGGCAGCGCTCCCCGGGATCGGGCCCCTTGACGTGTTTGACGTAGTCCGCCAGGCGGTCCTTGTCCCGGCGCCGTGGGCCGTCGGGCGCCAGGAGCATCTTCTCCGCCGCCGCTATGGCGTCGTCCAGGTACTGCGTTGTCGTCATGGTCCGGTCCCTCCCGGGTGCCGTCGCCCGATCGCCGGTGGGCTGGGGTCGGCGGCGTGTCCAGTGCGGTCAGCGGCGCGTCCAGTGCACTCTCACCACGCGGGGGAAGCCCGCTCTGTCGAGGGCGTCCTCCACCGCGGTCCTGATCAGGATCTCTTTCTCCGTCTCAGTGGCCCCTACGACGAACGGCCGCACGGCCAGGGGCGGTGCCGGGTCCCCGGCCAGGTCCTCGACGCGGAACCGGAAGCGCTTGAACCGCGTGACGGCCTCCCGCACCGTGCCGGCGAAGAGCGTGCCGTCCGGTGCGCCGCCCGCCCGGTCCTGGACGATCAGTCCGAGGACCACCGGCGTCCGGTAGGGGTCGCCGCGCTCCACCGGGCTGCCGGCGAAGATCGCGTAGTCGTCCGGAATCCATCCGCAGTCGAGCCGCAGTGCGCTGATCGTCCCTCCCCTGCCCGTGCTTCCGTAGGTGTAGGAGACCTCGGCGACGCTGCCGCACAGGATGTCGTCGCCGTCCGGCGGCTGGTGCGTCGCCTTCCACAGTTCCTGCGGCCGGGCGTCGTCGAAGCAGACCCCGGGGAGCTGGACGTCCTCGTCCTTCTGGAAGATGAGCCTCAGCAGCGCGAGGTCGGACGCCCTGTCGTAGTCCTGGACCTCGCCGGTGGCGTGTTTGCCGTCCGGCAGACAGAGTCTGACCGCGACCCTGCCCTCCAACTCTCGCCCCTCCAGGCAGTGCGCCGCGGTGAGGGCGAAGTCCCGGGTGAGCCGCACCCCGGAGCCCAGTCGGCGCTCTTCCCGGAAGACTTCGATGAAGTACTCGTCGTACACCACGGGCCACCCCCCGGTCCGGCCCCGGAGCGAATCCCCGCTCTCGCCCGGAAGACGCAATGGTAGCCAGAAAAGGTTGCGGTGGACCGGGCCGGGAAACGAAAGAAACGAATATGCCGGACGGGAACCCAGATTTTACCGTCCCCCATTCATATGGAGAATCTCCCGCAACTTCCGTCGCTTGCGTCTCTTCTCCGTGTGCACTTCCGCCCGCAGCAGATCAAGGACGATTCCGTCGGACTCGCGCGACTTGTCCACCGTCAGCTCGAACTCCACCCACAGGTCGTCGTCCTCGCCGCGCCGGGGATTGTTGCCGCGCTGGGTGCGCCAGGCGCCCCACGCCCAGTTCCACTCGTGCCCCGCGTCGAACATGTCCTTGCAGGCGTCGAGGAGCGGGTCGGTGGCGTAGATCTCCAGGCGGGCCAGGAGCGGGACCACGTCGTCGACCACGGCGGCCTCACCGGCGCGCCGCTCGGGGAAGGCGCCGGTCCGCAGGACGGTCTCGCGCAGGTCCGCCATCCGTCTGACGACGATCATCACCTCGTCGTAGACCTCCATGCGCCGGTCCCAGATCCTGTTCTCCCGCTCCCGTCTGGTCGTGGCCCGCTGGATGTACCAGGCGCTGGAGAACGTGGCCGTAGCGCCCAACGCCGTACCACAGAGGGCGGCTTCGGCCGGAGTCAGTCCCACCACGCCATCATGCCGCGCCACCGCCCTCCGGTCCCCGCCCACACGCGCTGAGCCCGGCTTACGCGGGTCGAGCCCGGCTTACGCGTCCTTGAGCTCCTGCCGCTGCCGCCCGAGCCCCTCGATCTCCAGCTCCACGACGTCCCCGGCCCGCAGATACGGCTTCGGCTCGGGCTGCCCCATGGCCACGCCCGCCGGCGTACCGGTGTTGATGACGTCACCGGGGTAGAGCGTCATGAACTGGCTTACGTAGCGCACCACCTCCGCGACCGGGAAGATCTGCTCGGCGGTCGTGCCGTCCTGCTTCAGCTCGCCGTTGACCCAGAGCTTCAGGGACAGTGCCTGCGGGTCCGGGACCTCGTCGGCGGTGACCAGCCAGGGGCCCAGCGGGTTGAACGTCTCGCAGTTCTTGCCCTTGTCCCAGGTGCCGCCCCGCTCGATCTGGAACTCCCGCTCGGACACGTCGTGCGCCACCGCGTACCCCGCGACGTGCGCGAGCGCCTCCTCGTGCGACTCCAGGTAGCGCGCCGTACGTCCGATGACCACGGCCAGTTCGACCTCCCAGTCGGTCTTCACCGAGCGGCGCGGCACCAGCACGGTGTCGTCGGGGCCGATCACCGTGTCCGCCGCCTTGAAGAAGACGACGGGCTCGGCGGGCGGCTCGGCCCCGGTCTCGCGGGCGTGGTCGTGGTAGTTGAGCCCGATGCAGACGACCTTGCCGATCCGCGCGAGCGGCGGCCCGACGCGCAGCCCCTCGGCCGCGAGGACGGGCAGCTCACCGGAGTCCGCGGCGGCCCGCACCCGGCCGAGCGCGTCCGCGTCGGCGAGCACTGCGCCGTCGATGTCGTCGACGACCCCCGACAGGTCCCGCAGCGTCCCGTCGGCGTCCAGCAGCGCGGGGCGCTCCGCCCCCGCCGTACCGACTCGCAGCAGCTTCATGGTCAGTCTCCCTTGGTCGAGCGTGGCCCGGCCGATGGGTGCGGCCATCGGAGGTTTGGTCGATCGTCCAAGGTCGCTGTGCCGTAGGCAATACCCGGTTCACGTACTGGACCGTTACCCGGCGGTAGCCAGTGCCCCCGCCCCGCCCGGCATGTCCCGGTACAGCACCGCCCGCTCGACCGCGCTCCAGGTCGTACTGGTCACCACGTACAGCGCGGCGGCCAGCGGCACCACGGCCACGGTGAACAGAGTCATGAACGACATCAGCGGCATGACCTTGGTGATCGCGCCCATGCCCGGCACCTGCTGGTCGCCGGTCCGGGGCAGCGGGGTGGCCGCCATCTGCCGCTTGGTGCGCCGGTAGTTGAACGTGGCGACCGCCGCGACGATCGCGAACAGCGCCAGATAGACCAGGCCCTGCGCCCCGAAGAGCCCGCCGTCGGCCAGCGCGTCCGTCCACCGGCCGCCGAGCGGCGCGGCGCCGAGGGTGTGGCCGAGCAGCGCGTTCGCCTCGCCACCGATGTCGGAGTTGGAGAAGAGGTGGTAGAGCAGGAAGAACGCGGGCAGCTGGAAGAGGCTGGGCAGGCATCCGGAGAGCGGCGACACCTGCTCCTCGCGGTGCAGTTCGAGGACCGCCTTCTGCAGCTTCTCGGGGTTCTTGGCGTGCTTCTCGCGCAACTCCGCGATCCGCGGCGAGAGCTTGGCGCGGGCCTTCTGCCCGCGTGCCGAGGCGCGCGACAGGGGGTGGACGAGGAGTCGTACGCAGGCGGTGAAGAGCACGATCGCGGCGGCGGTCGCCGAGCCTTGGAACACCGGGCCGAGCAGGTCGGCGAGGTGCTCGACGAGGCTCGCGAACACGGACATGAAGGCGGAGAAGGAGTCGGAGAAGAAGCTGGACATGGAGGAGCCCTCCGGGGGTCTCGTCGTGCCGGGGAGAGGAGGAGCGAAGTCGATGGAGGACATCGCGTCGGCATGACGACCCGCGAGGGGGTTGGCGCGGCAGCGGTGCTGCGGTGGTGCAGCACTGGTGGTGCGCTGGTGGTGCTGCGCTGGTGGTGCGATCCCCTACGCGACGGCCGTCAGGAGGGGACGGCCGGGTGCTCGGGGGCGCCTTCGGCCCCTGGCGTCGGGATCGCGCTGGGGCAGGAAGGCGGTGCGCCGTTCACGGTCGCGGATGGCCGTGCGCACTCTGGTGCGGGGCACGGCGGGCGCGCAGCGCGCGGCGATCACGGAACAGACGGCGAGCGCGGACCCCGCGGCGGCGGTCGCGGCGAGCGCGACGGCGGCGGTGAGGCTGCCGGTGTCGACGAGGACGACCTCGACGAGCAGGAAGAGGAGGAGCAGGGCGGGGCGGGCGGCGGCTTTCCAGCCGCGGATCAGTTCCTGCACCGTGGGTCCCTCCTCTCCTCGTAGCGCGCGGTCTTCGCGTCGTACCGCGCGGTCTTCTTGTCATGGCGCGCGGTCTTCTTGTCGTACCGCCCGTTATACAGGATCGGTCTCGATCGGCTGAAGGAGCCTGCGGGGCTTGGTCAGCGCGCGGCTGACCGGATCCGCCGGTTCCAGGTTGAGGCCGGGGCCCGGCAGCATCTCGACGTCCTCGACGGGTACGAGGACGCGGCAGGCGGGGCAGTCGCCGACGGCGCCCAGTTCCGTACGGCAGGCGGCATGGCGGAAGAGGCGCAGCGGCTCGCCCTCGGTGTAGTTGTCCTGCCCCCAGGTGCCGAGCGCGCACAGGGTCCACCACAGTTGCCGGCCGCGCTCCGTCACGACGTACTCATGGCGTGACGGGACATCCGCGCAGGAGCGCTTCTCCAGGACGCCGGCCGTGACGAGCGACTGGAGGCGCCCGGCCAGCACGGCGCGCGGGATGCCGAGGTGGACGAGGAAGTCGTTGTAGCGCCGCACTCCGTAGAGCGCGTCCCGGACGACGAGCAGGGTCCAGCGCTCCCCGACGATCTCCAGTGCGCGGGCGACCGAGCACTGCTGGGAGACGTAGTCCTTGCCGAGAGCCATGAGGCCACTTTAATCGACGGGCGGAGGTGAGGTTCATTTACTGAACCTGTACGCAAGTTCATTCAATGAACCGCCACTGGTACGGTAGCGCCACCTGAGGAAGTTCGTTCACTGAACCTTGGAGGCGCAGCCCATGTCGTGCTCTGCACCAGGCGAGTCCGTCGCCCCCGTCAAGACGGCCGCGGTACCGGCCGGACCGGCTTTGGCCTCCCCGGCCCGGACGGAACCGCCCGGCGACGCGACCCCACGCGCCGCCGCAGCCCGCACCCCGAGCCCCGCGGCCACCCTCGCCGTCACGAGCGCCGCCACCCTGGTGGCCCTGATGACCTACACCGCGCCGGCGGTGATACTCCCCGACACCGCCGCCTCCCTCGGCACCTCGCTCACCGCCCAGGCCTGGCTGCTCAACGGCACTCCGCTGGGCCTCGCCGCGTTCCTCCTGGCCGCGGGCAGCCTCGCCGACGACCACGGCAGGCGGCGGGTCTTCCTCTACGGCACGGTCGCGCTCGGCCTCACCACGGCGCTGGGCGCCCTCGCGCCGACCACCCTGCTGTTCACCCTGGCCCGCGTCGCCCAGGGCGCGGCGAGCGCGGCCATCCTCGCGACGAGCCTCGGTCTGCTCGTACACGCGTTCCCCGCGGGGCACGGCCGCGTCAGGGCGACCGGCATCTGGGGCGCGTGCGTGAGCGGCGGCATCGCGGTGGGCCCGCTCATCGCGGGCGGCATCGCCCTGGCCGACTGGCGCTGGGCGTACGCCGTGCTGGGCGCCGCCTCTCTCGCCGTGGCCGCCTTCGTCCCGCGTACGTTGACGGAGTCCCGCACCCCGAGGGGCGGCCGCCCCGACCTGGCCGGGGCGCTCACGCTCGGCCTCGCGGCGACCTCGCTGGTGGCGGCGCTGACCCTGGGCCGCGACGGCTGGCTGCGCGTACCGGTGGGCGCACTCTTCCTCGCCTCCGCGCTGCTCCTCGCCGCGTTCGTCGTCATCGAGCGCCGCGCGACGGCACCGGTCCTGGACCTCGCCCTGCTGCGCCGCCCGCTCTTCCTCGCCTCGTCGGTCGGCGGCCTCTTCACCGGCTTCTCGGTGATCGCGTTCTTCAGCTATCTGCCGGTGCTGCTCCAGCAGACGATGGGCATGTCCGCGATGGGCGCCGCCTGGCTGTTCTTCTTCTGGTCCGGCGTCTCCTTCGCCGTGGCCCTCCAGGCGAGGCGCCTGGTGGGCCGGATCCACGCCCGCCACCAACTCGCCCTCGGCTTCACCCTGCACGCCGTCGCCGTCCTGACGATGCTGGGCGCCGCCGCGTCCGGCTCCTGGGTCCGCCTGCTGCCCGGCCTCCTCGTCTCCGGCGCGGGCAGCGGTCTCCTGAACGCCGCGCTGCCCCATCTCGCCGTCGAGTCCGTGCCCGCCGAGCGCGCGGCGATGGGCTCGGGGGCCAACAACACGGCGCGCTACATCGGTTCGGCGGCGGGCGTCGCCCTGATGATCGCGATCGCCACGGCCACGGGGGATCTCGCGCACGGCGCGGACATGGCGATGACGGTGTCGGCGGCCCTCGGCCTGGTGGCGGCGGTGGGGGTGCTGCTGCTGCGCGAATCCGGTCGGGACTGAGGCGGCTGTCCGGGGAGCTGCTACCCGGGGGCGCTGTTACCCGGGGCGCTGCTACCGGGGAGGCGACTATCAGGGAGGCGGCTATCCGGAGCGGCTGCTACCGGAGAGCGGATGCTATCGGAGAGCGGCTGCTACCGGGGACGCATGGAACGCAGCTTGCCCCAGACCACGAGCCGGTACTTGGAGGTGTACTCGGGGGTGCAGGTGGTGAGGGTGATGTAGAACCCCGGCGCCCGATACCCGTACCCGCCGCGCACATCACTGCGCGGCACACCGCGAAGGACGCCCCCGTCATGGGCGGAGGTCCGCGCCACCCGCTTGTCGACGACGTACGTGTATACGGCGCTCCTGGTCTCGACCCTCAGCTCGTCCCCGCCCCGCAGCCGGTTGATGTACCGGAAGGGCTCTCCGTGGGTGTTGCGATGCCCGGCAAGCGCGAAGTTCCCGGCCTGGCCGGGCTGGGCGGTGCGGGGGTAATGCCCGACGTACCCCTGATCGAGAACACCGTTCTTGCCGACCCCCTCGGCGACGGGGACGCGGATGCCGATGCGGGGAATACGGAGGACGGCGTAGGCCTGGTCCCAGCGGGGGGCGGGGGCGGTTCCGGGGTCGCGGGCCGCACCGTCCCCGCCCCGCGAGGCTGAGCCGCCACTGCCTCCGCCCCTCGAACGGGACCCCCCACCGGATCCCGAGCCCGAGCCGGAGCCCGCACTCGCCCCCGCCCCCGTCCCCGCACGGGAGGGCCCCTCCCGCCACTCATGGCCGTCCTCCCACTCCTCCTCAAGCTGCCGCACCTTCTCCTCGGCGGCGGCGCGGGCCTGTCGGTTGGTCCACCACAGCTGATGGACGACGAGCAGAAGGAGTACGAGCCCGAAGGTCACGGCGGCCTCGGCCCCGCCCCACAACACCCGCGCCGCGAGGCCACGCCGCGCGCCGCGCCCTTGCTGCACCACCGGAACCCGCTCCCGCACAAGGCCTCCCCTACGGCGTCACGCCTCCCCGGCGGCCCGCACGATAGGCGCTGCCTCCGCAACAATCCATGGCGGGAGCCGGACCGGCCGAACGGGCCGGGGCCCTCCTGCAAGAGGCCCGCTCGGCAGTACGGTGTCCCGTATGCGCCCCGACAAGCCTGCCGCCGCCGATCATGTCGACGCCGACCACATCGCCGAAGCCGCGCGCCTGGAACGCACGGCCGGCCTGTACCCGGAGGACGCCGAGCAGCTCCTCCTCCAGGCCGCCGCCCACCTGGAACTGGCCGGCGCCCGCGACCGCGCGACGACGCTCTACGACCGCCTGCTGTCCGCGGACGCCGAGCGGCCTCCCGCGTCCCCGCTCCTCATCCGCGCCCTGAAGGCCTCGAACCTCTGGGAGTACGGCCACGAGGCGGAGGCGAGGGCGATCATCGATGGAGTCCGCGCGGCAGCGCCCCGGGACCCGGCGCCGTGGGTGATCGTGGCGGAGTCCCTGGAGTCCCACGACGAACTGGAACAGGCGCACGCCACCTTCACGGAGGCGGCGACGCTGCTCCTCCCCCTCACCACGACAGACCCCCCCTATCCCACGCACCCCCTGCTCTTCGGCCGCCACCGAGTACGCCGCCTCATGGGCGCCGACCACGACGCGTGGGACGCCCTGGCGGACCGCATCTCGACGGCCCCCGTCCCCCTGGACGAACTGCACGACCCCAAGCGGATCTGGTCCCTCGGCTCGGAGAACCCGGCGGAACTCCGCGCGGAAATCACCCGCATCCAGGCGGAACTGGGCTCGTACAGGGAGGCCCTGTCCCGCCCCTTCCCGGTAGCGATCCTCCACTGGCCGGCCCCGGAACTCACAGAACTCCTGACGGCGTACCCGACGCTGACCTCGGAATACCCCTCGCACGAGGCGCACTTGTCGACCATAGAGTCCTCCCTCCGCGAACTGGCCTCCTCCGGCACCCCGAACCTGGGCATCGTCACGGGAACGGTCCCGTCCTACGAGGCCTTCGCCGCCTCGGAGACCACGTCCCCGGACGAGCCGTCCCTCCTCCCTCAGTACGCGACGACGCTGGCGGCGCGGGGGCGGGCTGTGTCTTGGCCGCCGGAGGCGAACGGGGCCTGTTGGTGCGGGTCGGGGACGTCGTACGTGCAGTGCCACGGGGCTCCGTAGAAGGCGCCCTCCACCCGGCTTGCCGCACCCTTCCGGCACAATGCCCGCGTGCCTGATGACGGTGAAGCTCGCAGCCCCTTGATGCCGCGGGTTGGTTCGTGCTCCGTTTTGAGAGCGCGAATATCTGGCGACCGTCGCTTGCGCCCCCGCCGCCAGGACAAGATCGGAAGGACACCATCATTCCCACCAACCAAGAAATGACTGCCTACCCACACCAAAAGGACATGCTGGAGCGCTTGGAAGTGGAGCGCTCGGTACGGGACCGCCACCGTAATCTTTTAGTTGCGGCGACTGGTACGGGTAAGACCGTGATGGCAGCGCTCGACTTCAAACACCTGCGCCAGAAGGCAGGACGCGACCTTAGACTCCTTTTTGTTGCCCACCGCAAGGAGATCCTGGACCAGTCCCTACACACCTACCAGAAAGCACTCAATGACGCCAGTTTTGGCGAGCTGCTCTATAGCGGCGAGATTCCCACAGATTGGACACACGTGTTTGCCAGTGTCCAATCTCTCAACTCTCGAACCCTAGAACGCCTTACACCTGATCATTTTGACGTGATCGTCATCGACGAGTTCCATCACGGAACGTCCCCCACGTACCGGAAGCTCCTCGACCACTTCACCCCTCGCGAGCTCCTCGGCCTGACTGCCACACCTGAGCGCATGGACGGCAAGAACATCCAAGGCGAGTTCTTCCAAGGTCACATTGCGGCCGAGATGCGCCTATGGGAAGCACTAGAGAACGAACTACTCAGCTCGTTCCGCTATTTTGGAATCAGCGATAGTACCGACTTGAGCGCCGTACAGTGGAAGCGTGGCGCCTACGACTCGGCTTCCCTTAGTAACGTATTTACGGGCAATGATATACGTGCCCGACTCGTCTTGAAATCGGTACAGGATAAGGTCCCATCCCCTAGCAAAATGCGCGCCCTAGGATTCTGCGTCTCTGTCCAACACGCGCACTTCATGGCCCGCTACTTTCGCAAATTCGGCCTCAGCGCCATCGCCCTCTCGGGCGAATCGCACCGAGATGAACGGGAACAGGCTCTCACCGACCTCAAGGTCGGCAAAGTGCAGATTATCTTCTCCGTCGACCTATTCAATGAGGGCCTCGACATACCAGACGTCGACACTGTTCTCCTCCTCCGACCGACGGCGAGCGCCACGGTTTTCCTGCAACAACTCGGCCGCGGCTTGCGACGCACAGAGAACAAGGACTACCTGACAGTCCTCGACTTCATTGGTCAACATCGTAAGGAATTCCGCTTCGAGAACCAGTTCCGCGCTCTGACAAATCTCACCAGAAGACGCCTGATCGACAACATAAACGACAATTTCCCCATGTTGCCATCGGGCTGCGAGATCATCCTGGAGCCCAAGGCCAAGCAGTCCATCATCAAGAACATCCAGGAACAGATCAACGTCAATGTGACTGCGCTGGCTCGCGAGGTAGCGACCTACGCCGAGCGTGACCTTGCGACGTATCTGAAGGAGAGTGGTCGTGAGCTAAAGGAGATCTACCGTGGAGGCAACGGCAACTCATGGACCAATCTGTTGCGCCGCTCTAAGTTGCTCCCCGGTGCCGCCCCCGAGGGAGAGCTAGCGCTACTGAAGCGCATTCCCTCTTTCCTTCACGTAGACGACCGTGAGCGGATCGATGCATACCAGCGACTGTTGACTGAAAATGCACCTGCGTACGAATCCTTGCCCCCACTGGAACAGAGTTACGCTCGCATGCTGTTCTTCAATTTGTGGGACAAAGCAGGCGATTATGCAACGTATCAGGACGGGTTGGCATCGCTACGCAAGCACAGAGCTGTGTGTGATGAACTTCGCCAAGTCCTCGATCACTGCCTGGCCACTGCAGACCACTTCCCACTTCCTCTGGAGGGCCCACACAGCGGGCTCCCGCTGAAGATGCACAGCTCCTACAACCGTTCCGAAATATTGGCTGCCCTCGGTGTGGCCCGCCTTGGTGGCCAGATGCCAGGATCCTTCGCTCAAGGAGTAGTTGACGCCAAGGAGATCAATTCGGACGCCCTCCTCATCACCCTAGAGAAGGACGAGAAGGATTTTTCACCCACAGTCCGGTACAAGGACTATGCAATGAGCCCAACCAGATTCCATTGGGAGTCACAGAGCACAACAGACGAAGAATCCACCACTGGGCGCCGGTACCGCGAACACGCTCAACGTGGCAGCCACGTCCTGCTCTTCGTCCGTCGGTACAAAAACACCGACATCGGCGGTCCCGCACCATGGATGCTTCTGGGCCCTGCCCGGTACGTCTCTCACGAAGGCAGCAAGCCCATGGCAATCACCTGGGAACTTGAACAGGAGATGCCGGCGGACGTATGGACATTCTCCGCGGCCCCGGAGAACTAATGGGCACCGATTAGGCTTTGTCTTAACCTGCCGTCTCCGCTTCGGCTTCCGCTTCCGCTTCATAGTGCATCTGCGCCCGGTCCAGCACCTCCTCAGGAGTGCAGCCGTGCACCCGGAGCCAGTGAAGGAGGTCGGCGATCAGGTCGATCGCCACCTCCTCCGCTACAGCTGTTGCTAGACGTCCCGAGCCAGCAGCGCACTCGGATCGCGTCGCACCGTAGAGCAACAAATGCTCCCCTGCGCGAATGACGCGAGCATCTGCACTTTCTGGCTCGCATGTCTCCGTCGCCAACTCGCACCACACGACCTTCGAGTCCGCGCGAAGGAAGACACCCCATCGGTGGTCGCAAACCGCGTCGATAAGCGTCATCCCGCGCCCCGACTCCGCATCAGAGGTGGAGTCGAGGAGTGTCGGAAGTGCTCGCGCGTCCGGATCGTGCACTTCGATACGGAGGTACGTGCCTCTCATGACCATCCCCAGCGAAGCGGATGTGCCAACGCCTACGTGACGAATCACGTTCGAAACCATCTCAGTGACGCAAATCTGAGCCGGCTCGACCAACTCCGGCAATCCCCACAGCGTCAGTCGGAGCTGCAACTCTCGACGCAGCCCGGCCACTTGCTCCGGTTCCGCAGAGAAGGGCTGAGCCCAAGGGGCCCGCCGACCGCAGTCCTCCGCAAAGATCATCCTGTCCACCTCACACACCGGAGCGCATCGCGCTGTGTAGCCAACAGTCACTCTTGGTGAAAGGCTCTCAGTGGGAATCCCGCTATGCAACATGCACAGAGAGATTCCCACGATGGGGTGATTGGACTTTCGTGGGACTTCCGATGGGATGGAGCTTCCGCTACAGCGCTAGGAGTTGCCATGGCAGGCTCGCCTACTGCACGTCGCCGTCGATTGGCGATCGAGCTCAAGAAGCTCCGCGAAGAGAACGGCTTCACCTGCAACCAGGTGGGCAAGGAACTGGACTGGAGTAGCTCCAAAGTCAACCGCATGGAGACGGGGCAAGGTCGCGTACAACCGTCCGACGTGGAAGCCCTGTGCCGCTTCTACGACACGTCGGAGGAGCTGTGCCAGCTCCTCAAGTCCCTGGCGAAGGAGTCGAAGACCAAGGGCTGGTGGCACGCCCACGGCGACGCCGTGCCCTCATGGTTCTCCGTCTATGTCGGGCTTGAGCAGGCCGCTTCCAGTCTGCGCAGCTACCATGGCGAGTTCGTTCCTGGACTACTTCAGACTCCTGACTACGCATCCGAGCAGAGTCGCGCTTGGGTCGATCACACCGCCGAAGAGATCCAACGCATGGTCGAGGTACGGATGCGACGTCAGGACCTCCTCATGGGCGATCGCGCACCCGACTTGTGGACCGTCGTGCACCAGGGCGCCCTGATGCACGTCGTTGGCAATCGACAGGTCATGGCGGGCCAGCTCGAACGTATGCTGGAAATGGCGAAGTTGAGGGCCGTGACGATCCAGGTGCTGCCGTTTGATGCGGGCGCCTACCCCACGACCGGGGCGTTCACCGTCCTCGGTTTCCCAGAGCAGGAGGACCCGGACGTGGTGTACCGGGAGGGGCTGACAGACTCCGTCTACCTCGAGGGCCCCAAGGAGGTGGAGCTCTATGCAAAGGCCTTCGACCACCTCCGAGCACTTGCATTGAGTCCGCAGCGATCAGCCCTGCTGATCAAAAGAGTCATGGAGGAGCACTCCCGATGACGCCTGTCCCAACTAGGCAGTGGCGGAGGAGCAGTTACAGCAACGGTATGGGTGGAGAGTGCGTCGAGGTCGCTTTGGCCCCCGGCGTCATAGCTGTCCGAGACTCGAAGGCCCCCCTGGGACCCCAGGTCGCCATGAGCGTCCCTGCCTGGAGGGCCTTCGTGAAGGCAGTTCAGTCGGCCAAAATGGCCTAGCGCGCAGCCTGGCTGGGAGCACGGATGACGGCTCCCGCTCTCTCGAGGAAGAGCGAGTGCGCCTGCGTCATCTCTTGGTTTGCGCGATCCCAGTGGGCCCACTCGCGACGCGACCCTCCAGACGTTGGAGCACCGCCTCCTTGGGCCTGCCTCAGAGCTTGCGTCGCTTCGATCGTGCTCACCGCAAGCGCATGCGCCAGCCGGATCACCTCTTCCGGCCCCCACAGGGCAATCTGCCTCGTGCACTTCTGCAACGTCAGGCTCCTCTGCGTCAGTTCATCGCGTGCTTCATCCGAGAGACGCCCACCCGCTCGTATTCCCGGGGCGGCTCTCGCAAGCGTGTCCTCGACCGCGGATTGAGCATCAAGTAGCTGCCCATAGGCTTGCTGCCGCTGGCCACGCACCCACTGAAGTTGCTCGGCTGCAGCCTGGCCCTCGATCTGCAAACGCGCTGCCTCAACGGCCTTGGAGCCCCCGATTTTGGCGCCTCGCACTGCCCAGATCCCACCGGCGAAGGCGCCAGCGACGGCCCCCACAAGCCCAAAGCCACCAGCCAGTACCGCAGCTATTCCCTGATCCATCCCCACATCGTCTCCTCCTCCCCAACGGGAGCCAAAGCGGCTCTACAGTCTGACGGTTGACCTGAGCGCGCCGTCGTCGAGGGCTCGGACTAACCTCTATGCCATGACGACATCCGCGCCCGCGATCAAGCCCGGAGACATCCGTACACGCGCGGAGATCCGTCAAGAGCTAGGCGGCAGTCCCCAGGGTGGTATATGTCCGTCAGATCCCAAGAAGACCGTTGTTCTCTTCTCGGATATCAAAGCCGGCGAACAGTACGGATACCGCGATGGGTGGCTCGCCGAGGACGACGACCTCGGACCCATCTTCGCGTACACCGGAGCGGGTGCTCGCGGTGACCAGACTTTCGGGGGGCTCTATGGCAAGGGCAACTCCGCTGTACTTGACCACTCCGCGCGTGGGCGAACTCTGCACTTGTTCATAGCCGAAGGGCAGGTTCCGGGATCCGCCACCCGTCTCCACCGCTATGTCGGCCCGTTCAAGGTCGATGAGCGCGAGCCCTATCAGCTGCGTCAAGCTCTCGACGAGAATCGAGCAGACCGAAGCGTTATCGTCTTTCGCCTGCGTCCGACTGGCCCGGTCCACCGTTCCGAAGCGCACGTACTCCCGAGGGCAAGAGCTACCAAGCCAATCTTCATTCGGGCCAGAGAAGCAACGCGGTTGGCGAGAGCGCAGCGCAGGCAGCGGCGCCAGCAGCGCCCCCTTACGCCCGAGGATGTAGTCGCCCAGCGGCGTGACGAGTTGAATGAGAGCTATGAGACTCGGCTGAACGAAGCGGGTCACTCCGTCGGCTACCTCCAAGTGGAGGTCAAAGACAAGACGTCCACTCTCATCACTGACCTTTACGACGAAAGCGACAACACTCTCTACGAGACAGCGGGTAGCACGTCACGCGAAGCGATCAGGAACGCTCTCGCGCAACTTTTGGACCTCAACAGGTACCTACGCTCGATGGAGCACAGCCAACCGCTCCGGCTCATGGTCCTCTCCCCTGAGCTCCCCGACACGGACATTCGTGAACTCCTCGAGGAGCACGACGTCGGTGTCATTTACCGTAACGAGGCCGGGGAGTTTTCCGAGTTCGGGGGTGAGCGACGGCCCCCACGCCGAGCCGGAATTCTCCCGGTTCCGTGTGCCGAATGCCCATCCCTAAGTAGGTAACTCCTTGGGCCCAGAAGCCTTCCGGTTGCGGCCGCGGGCGGACCGCCCCCGCAAGCTCCGACGTAACCTCAGCAGCAGACCTTCAGTACGCCGCCGCTGCCTACGCCGGGAGGCCCATGCCCCCGCATCCCCACCGCCTCCATCGCCGCCGCCGGACTCGTCGGCGGGTATGCCGTCGCTCGGTTTACCAAGAAGCGGCCCCTAGGTGGGGCTGTGCTCTCGGCTGCGGGAGCCGTCGCCGCTCGGCAGTGGCGGGTCGAGGCCGGTGGGAAGACCGCTGCGGCGCTCAGTGCCGGTACGTCGCCGGTTCGCTGGGGCGCATCCGCTGGCCAAGAAGGTGGGGGCCTGGCCTGCTGTCTTCGGAGTCGCGGGCGGGGTCGGGGTTGCCTCGTATCTGCTCGCCGACCGGCGTGGTGAGGCTAGGGCTTGCTCCAGTTGCGGCTGAGCTGCCGCGCCACCGCCGAGGCGAGCAGCGCCCACGCCAACGGCCATACGTCCGCCTCCGGTGCCGGGTGACCTGCGAAGGAGGGCGTACAGCAGCGCTGTGATCAGGAGCGTCAGCCCCGTCGCCGTCACCGGTGACGTCTCCTGGGGTGCACCCGGCGACTCGGCGCGGTTGCGCAGGTCCCACCGGCCCGACCGGCGCGTGGGAAGCTTCGTGCTCCTGCGGGGGCAGAGCGAGAACTTGGATGTCGTCTACGTAGACCTACCGGTCGGCGGGCTCTTCATGGAGAAACCCAAGGAACTTGAGCGCTACAAATTGGCGTTCGATTACCCCTGCGTGCGCAGGCTCTCGATCTGGAATCATCCACTGAAGCCATCCGTCGAAGCCTCAGGGAGTTGTGATGGACCCCCGCCACCCCGTCCGCTGGTTCAAGTCGTCCTACAGCGGCGGTTCCGGAACCGAGTGTGTCGAGGTGGCGGTGGTGGTGGCGGCGCCGAAGGTCATGGTGCGTGACACGAAGTGCCCTGCCGATGGCCGGGTCTGCGTCGGGACAGCCGCCTGGGCCGAGTTCGTGACGGCGCTGCCCGAGATGCTTCGGCACTGACGGCGGGCATAGGGTCGATGTCCGGTGTGGCGACGCCACCGGTCGGCCACGACCGCGAGGAGAGGAAGATCCCTTGCCCTACGCTCCCGAGAACGACCAAGACCGCAAGTTCCTCGAACTGGCCATCGCCAACTCCCGGCGCGCGCTTGAGGACGGCAGTACCAAGAAGCCCTTCGGTGCCGTCGTAGTCATGGGCGGGGAAGTCGTGGGCACGGGTAGCAACTCCGTCGTCGAAGCGTGTGATCCGACCGCTCATGCCGAGGTCATCGCCCTGCGGGACGCGGGGCGGCGGCTCGGGACGTATCTCATGGAGGACTGCACGCTGTATTCGAGCAGTGAGCCCTGTCCCATGTGTCTCGTCGCCTGTTACTGGGCCGGGATTCCGCGGCTCGTGTATGGCGGCACCAGTCGCGACGCCGCGGTCAACGGGCATGAGGATCTGCGGTTCTACCGGGAGCTGGCGTTGCCCAATGCCGAGCGGCGGATGTTGGACGAGGTGCCCGTCGACGGTGCGCCGCGCTCCGCCGCGGTGGATGTTCTCGCCGCGTGGGCGGCCGCGCAGCCCTACCCCGTGGAACCGCAGCTCTGATCCCGCCCGCCGGTTTCCGGTCGCCGCGCGTTAGCCTCGGGCCGAAGGAACATCGCGGATGTATCGGTGAGAGGCGGGTCAACCATGGCGAGGATTCCCGGAGCAGTCGTGGCCGCGAGTGGGCTCATCGGTGGGTACGGCGCCGCCCGGTTCACCAAGAAGCGGCCCCTCGGCGGAGTCGTGCTCGCCGCTGCCGGGGCCGTCGCCGCTCGGCAGTGGCGGGAGGCGGCCGGCGGGAAGACCGCCGCCGCGCTCACCGCGGCCTACGTCGCCGGGTTCGCCGGCTCGCACCCGCTCGCCAAGAAGGTGGGAGCCTGGCCCGCCGTGTTCAGCGTCGCGGGTGGTGTCGGGATCGCGTCGTGGGTCCTCGCCGACCGGCGCGGCTGAGGCGAGGCGAGGGGGCAGGCAGGGGCGCGGGGGCGCGGCGGCCTTGCCGATCGGCGGAGGTGAGGCGAGGCGAGAGGCGGGGCACTGTAGCCCGCGTACGTCAGGCCTCGCGGCGCGCCGCACTCCTCGCCACCCCCGCCGCCACCAGGGTCCCCACCCCCATGACCAGCGTGCAGAACGCCCACGCCGGCGGCCACACGTTCGCGTCCTGGGTGGGGTGTGAGTTGAAGGAGACGTACATCAGCGTCGCCGGCGGGGCCGCCACCACCAGCAGCGTCCATGCCAGGCGGTCCCTGATGCCGAAGTAGGCCGCGAGGGTCAGCAGGGCCAGGGCCAGGAGCACCACCCCCGACGCCGTCACCGGTGATGTTTCGTTGAGCGCGCCCGGGGTCTCCGCCCGGTTGCGCAGGTCCCAGGGGAGGCAGGCCACGTATGCCGCGGCCGCGAGCGCCGCGCCCATGAGGCGGGTCGCGTACCTGGGGAGCGGTGCGGTTTGGCGGAGCGGTATCAGCGTCGCGTTCATGTGTACGACGGTGCCGCGCCAGGCGCGTGGCACGACAGAGTACGCGTACTCATCTGTCCGGTGAGTCGGACGAACCGGGTGAGTCGAGCGCCCCGGGCGCCCTGGGTGAGCCGGGCGCCCTGGGTGAGCCGGGCGCCCTGGGTGAGCCGCCTCGCCCCGGGTAAGGCGCCCCAGGTGAGTCGGCTCGCCAGGTGCCCCGCGCGCACCTGGACACTTGCAGAGGGGTACGGGTCCGGCCAGCCTCACCTCTCCAAGCGTGCGCTAAGGCGTCGCCCCACCCTTCCGCGTCGCCCCGGCTCCCCTCCCCACCGACGACAACGGCTCCGCGATATCCTCCAGCGACCGCCTCTCCGCCTTCACCGCGAACACCGCCGCCACCAGGCCCGCCGCGCACATCAGGCCCGCGCCGATCTCGAAGGCCAGGACCGTGTCGCCGACCACGCCCGACTCGGTCAGCTTGGCGAAGATCAGGGGGCCGCTGATACCGCCGGCCGCCGTGCCGATCGCGTAGAAGAAGGCGATGGCCATGGCGCGGGTCTCCATCGGGAAGATCTCGGAGACCGTCAGATACGCGCTGCTCGCGCCCGCCGACGCGAAGAACAGGACCACGCACCAGCAGGCCGTGAGCGTCGCCGCGCTCAGCGAACCCCGGTCGAAGAGCCATGCCGTGCCGAAGAGCAGAACGCCGGAGGTGAGGTAGGTCGAGGAGATCATGATCCTGCGGCCTACCGTGTCGAAGAGTTTGCCCAGGAGGAGCGGGCCCAGGAAGTTGCCCGCGGCGATGACGGCGAAGTAGTAACCCGTGCTGCCCGAGGGCACGTCGTAGAACTTGGTCAGGATCGCGCCGAAGCCGAAAGTGATCGCGTTGTACAGGAACGCCTGGCCGATGAAGAGGGACAGGCCGAGGACCGCCCGCTTGGGGTAGTCGCGGAAGACCGTCTTGGCGATCAGGCCGAAGCCGATGCTCTTGCGCTGGTGGATGGTGATCTCACGGTCGGGCGGCGGCAGCGGCTCGCCCTTCTCCCGCTCGATCTCCCGCTCCACCGACGAGACCAGGCCCTCCGCCTCCTCGCCGCGGCCGTGGATGAACTGCCAGCGCGGGCTCTCCGGCACGTGGCGGCGTACGAGGAGGATCACCAGGCCCAGGACGACGCCGAGGGCGAAGGTCAGTCGCCAGCCCAGGTCCTTGGGGAAGATGTCGGTGTTGAGCATGACGACCGAGAGCAGCGAGCCGCCGATCGCGCCCAGCCAGTAACTGCCGTTGATGATCAGATCGACGCGGCCGCGGTACTTGGACGGGATCAGCTCGTCGATCGCCGAGTTGATCGCCGCGTACTCCCCGCCGATGCCGAAGCCGGTCAGGAACCGGAAGAGGAAGAACCACCAGGCGTCGAAGGAGAGCGCGGTGAGGGCGGTGGCGCCGAGGTACACCGCGAGGGTGACCATGAATAGCTTCCTGCGGCCGTACTTGTCGGTGAGCCAGCCGAAGAAGAGCGCCCCGGCGCACGCCCCCGCCACGTACAGGGCCGCCGCGATGCCGGTGACCTGCGCGGAGCTGATCGCCAGGCCGCTGCCCTCCTCGGAGAGGCGACTCGCGATGTTGCCTACGGTGGTGACCTCCAGGCCGTCCAGGATCCACACCGTGCCGAGGCCCACGACGATCATCCAGTGCCAGCGCGACCACGGCAGGCGGTCGAGGCGGGCCGGCACGGCCGTGGTGACGGTGGCGGCCTCGGAGTCCCCACCGGGACGACCTGGGGTGTGGCCGGGGGGCGGCGGCGAGGCCGGTGGCGTGGACGACGCGGTCATGGCGGGCGGCTCCTTCCGCTGTTCCCACGTCGCCGCACTGCTGAGCGCGCTCGCACCGCTGTCGCACCGCTGCTCACGCTCGCACCGCTGATCGCGCTCGCACCGCTGATCGCGCTCGCATCGCTGCTCACACCGCTGCTCACGCTCGCACTGCTGCTCACACGCGCGCCGCTTGCTGTACGCGCCGCGCGGGCGACGGCCCCCTCGGCTCCGAGCGAGCCCCTCCAGAGTGCCCAGCAAACGCTTCCTCACGCGCGCTGGAGCCCGCCGGAAGATCAGCAGCCGGACCGGGTCAGGTCAGGTCCCCCTCACGCCCAGAACGCCCGCGACACCGCATAAATCACCAGCCCCGCCAGCGAGCCGACCACCGTTCCGTTGATCCGGATGAACTGCAGGTCCCGCCCGATGTGCGCCTCGATCTTCTTCGAGGTGTGCTCCGCGTCCCAGCCCGCCACCGTGTCCGTGATGAGCGAGGTGATCTCGTCGCGGTACGTCGTCACGACGTACACCGCCGCGCCCTCCACCCAGCCGTCCACCTTCTGCTGGAGCCGCCCGTCCTGCGCCATCCGCGCGCCGAGCGACAGCAGCGAGGCCCGCACGCGCAGCCGCAGCTCGCTGCGCTCGTCCTCGGCGGCGGCCACGATCATGGACCGCACGGCCGACCAGGCCGAGGCGATCAGGTCCTGCACCTCGCCGCGCGCCAGGATGTCCCGCTTGAGGCGCTCCACGCGCGCGCGGGTGTCCGAGTCGGACTGGAGGTCGGCGGCGAAGTCGGCGAGGAAGCGGTCGACGGCGCCGCGCGCCGGGTGTTCCGGCATGTCCCGCATCTCGGTGACGAAGCGCAGCAGCTCCTTGTAGACGCGATCGCCGACCTTCTTGTCGACGAACCGCGGGGTCCAGCCGGGCGCGCCGCCCTGCACCGCGTCCATCACCGAGTCGGCGTGCTCGACCAGCCAGTCGTGGGCGCGTACGCAGACCAGGTCGACGACCCTGCGGTGGCCGCCGTCCGCGACGATCTTCTCCAGCATCTTCCCTATGCCGGGCGCGATCTCCTGTGCGTCGGCGCGGCGCGTGATCGCCTCGCCGACGACCGCCTGCACGTCGGAGTCGCGCAGGACGGTGAGGGCGCCGCGCAGCGCCGTGGCCAGCTCGGCGGTGACGCGGTCGGCGTGCGCGGGCTCGGCGAGCCAGGTGCCGAGGCGCGCGCCGATGCCCACGGCGTGCAGGCGGCCTCGTACGACGTCGGCGGAGAGGAAGTTCTCCCCCACGAAGTCGCCGAGGGAGGCGCCCAGCTGGTCCTTCTTGTTCGGGATGATCGCCGTGTGCGGAATGGGCAGACCGAGCGGGTGCCGGAAGAGCGCCGTCACCGCGAACCAGTCGGCGAGCGCGCCGACCATGCCGGCCTCGGCGGCCGCCGCGACGTACCCCGTCCAGGCGCCCGCGCCGGAGTGCTGCGCCCACTTCGCCAGTACGTAGACCAGCGCGACGAAGACGAGCAGTCCCGTCGCCGTGATCTTCATCCGGCGCACGCCGCGCCGCTTCTCCTCGTCGGCGGGGCTGTACGTGAAGCCACCGGGGGCCGGGGTCACGGGACTCCTCGCGCCGGGGGCCGAGGGCTTGGCCGCCCCGAACGGAGTACGCCCCGCAGGGTGACCCTCACGGGACCTTCCCTCCGCGCCTCCCTCCTGGTTTTCCGCCGTGTTTCCCGCCGTGTCTTCCGCCGCGTTCTCGCTCTCCACTCACTCCACCTGGCCCGTTCGCCTCGTCATCATCCGTACTGTCCCCACGTATCCCACGTATCCCCACGTCCTGTGTTCTGCGTCCCTTCCTCACCTACTCCTGGAACGAACGACAAGTTCCCGGCGTCGATAAGGGCAGAGGGGGGCAGTGTCGGCCGCCTCACGGTCCATGCCGCATCATGGGGTGATCACACCGGAGCCTCGGGGCTCCCCCTGCCCGAGGAGAAAGAGCCCGCATGACCAAGCGTCACGGTTATGCCCTTCTCGCCGCGGTCGTCGCGGTCATAGTGGTGATTTCCGCCGCCATATACGTCGGCGTCACCGGCACCGACGACGGCTCGCAGGACACGATCAGCGCGGGTCCGCGCACCCCGCGCAACTCCGCGGCGCCCGCCTCCTCCGGCACCTGGGTCGGCTCCTGGTCCGCCTCCCCGGCGGGGTCCGAGCCGGGCACCGAACGCAAGGGCTTCGCCGGCCGCTCCATCCGCAACATCGTGCACACCAGCGTCGGCGGCGAGAGCGCCCGCATCACCCTGTCGAACCTCTACGGAACCACGCCGCTGAGCATCACGCACGCCTCGCTCGCGCTGGCCTCCGCGTCGAACGACCCGGCCGCCGCGCCCGGCACGCTGCGCCGCCTCACGTTCAACGGCAACACCTCGGTGGTGATCCCGCCGGGCGCCCAGGCGATGAGCGACGCCGCCCGCGTGCGCGTCCCGCACGACTCCGACCTGCTGGTCACGACGTACTCGCCGACCCCCTCGGGCCCCGTCACCTACCACCCGCACGCACGCCAGATCAGCTACGTGGCCGAGGGCGACCGCACCGAGGACCCGGCAGGCGACGCCTACACCGAGCAGAGCCCGTTCTGGCGCTACCTCTCCGCGGTGGACGTGCTGAGCCACGAGACCGACGGGACCGTCGTCGTCTTCGGCGACTCCATCACCGACGGCATCACGTCCACGATGGGCGCCAACCGCCGCTGGACCGACATCCTCGCCGACCGGATGCGCGCCGAGTCCGGCGCGCCCCGCTACGGCGTCGTGAACCAGGGCATCAGCGGCAACCGCGTCCTGTCCGACGGGCGCGGGCGGCCCGCCGCCAACCCGAGCGGCCTCTCCCGCTTCGACCGCGACGTCCTGGACCGCACGGGCGTCAAGGCCGTCGTCATAGCGCTCGGTGTCAACGACATCCTGCGCAACCCGCACCAGAACAACCCGGACCGCATCGTCGAGGGCCTGCGCGAACTGACCCGTCAGGCGCACACCCGCGGCCTGCGCGTCGTCGGCGCCACGCTGATGCCGTTCGGCGGCCACCGCGGTTACGAGCCCGCCCTCGAAGCGGTGCGCCAGTCGGTGAACGACCAGATCCGCTCGGGCAAGGTCTTCGACGACGTCGTCGACTTCGACCGCGCCCTGCGCGACCCGTACGACCCGCGCACGCTGCGGGAGCGGTACGACTCGGGCGACCATCTGCACCCCTCGGACGCGGGCTACCTCAAGATGGCGGAGACGTTCAACCTCGCGCACCTGAAGGGGTCGGCGGCGGCCGAGCTCTGACATTCCTCCACCTGCGGGGCCGGTTGTGGCGGGTCGCGCGCGGCTCCCCGCGCCCCTCGCGCGGCCCCTCAGCCGCGCTCCCTACGGCGTTCCAGCTTCTCGCGACGGCGCTCCTCCTTCAGGCGCAGCTTCTCGGCCTTGCGCAGCTTGCGCTCGACGCCGACGCCGCCCATCAGGGCGAAGCCCTTGACGACCACGCGGGGCGAGCCGGGCGTGCCGAGGCCGGTCGCCCGGTCGTCGAAGCCGCCCATGATGCCGAAGCCCTTGACCACGACGTTCATCTCCGGCGGCACGGTGACCTGGATGCCGCCCATGATGGTGAAGCAGAAGATCTCCACGTCGCCCTCCGTGAAGTAGGCCTCGCGCAGATCGATGTCGCCGCCGCCCCACATCACGAACGAGGAGAACCGCCGGCCGACCACCCAGCCGCCCTTGCGGCCGAACCCGCTCCAGAAGGCGAAGCCGAAGGTCGACGTGGGCTCGCCGTCCACCATCCGCGCCGCCCAGTCGACGGCGGCCGGGTCGTCGCTCGCGGCCCCCTTCACCATGGAGACCTTGGCGGCACTGTGCGCCGGCAGGTCACGGGTGATCGGCTCCAACTCGCCGTACGTACGGGCCTTGTACGCGGCGTCGAGGCGCTCCTCGAACTCCGTCATGTCGAGGCGGCCCTCGGCCATCGCGTCCCGGAGTACTTCGGCGACCCGCTCACGGTCGGCGTCGGAGGCCCGCAGGTCGGGGAGTTCTTCACTCATGAGGAGCAGCCTACGAGGTCGCCCTGTCCGCGTACATCTTGGCGATGACCGCCTCGATGTCCGGCTCCCTGACCGACAGATCGGCCAGCGGATACCGGGCCGCGATCCGCGCGACAAGCGGAGCTGCCGACTCCGCGGCGGGGAAGGCGAGCCACTGCCGCGGGCCCTCCACCCTCACCACCCGCGCCGACTCGGCCTCGATGGGCGGAAGTTCACGCTCCAGGTCCACGACCAGGGTGCGCTCACTCTCCCCCACCTCGTGCAGCCCGGCGAGCGGACCGTCGTACAACAGACGCCCGTGGTCGATGACCATCACACGCTTGCAGAGCTGCTCGATGTCGGTGAGGTCGTGCGTGGTGAGGAGGACCGTCGTGCCGGCCTCCGCGTTCAGGTCCCGCAGGAAGCCCCGCACCTTGGCCTTGCTGATGACGTCCAGGCCGATCGTCGGCTCGTCCAGATAGAGCACCTCGGGGTCGTGCAGGAGCGCCGCCGCGATGTCGCCGCGCATCCGCTGGCCGAGGGAGAGCTGACGGACGGGGACGTCCAACAGGGGGCCCAGCTCCAGGAGTTCGACACACCGGTCGAGGTTCTCGCGGAAGCGGGCGTCCGGGATGCGGTACATGCGGTGCATCAGGCGGTACGAGTCGATCAGCGGCAGGTCCCACCAGAGCGTGGTGCGCTGGCCGAAGACGACGCCGATGCGGTGCGCGAGGCGGGTGCGTTCGCGGGAGGGGTCGATGCCCGCGACGCGCAGGCGGCCGCCGCTCGGCGTGAGGATGCCCGTCAACATCTTGATCGTCGTCGACTTGCCCGCGCCGTTCGGCCCGATGTAGCCGACCATCTCGCCGCGCGGCACGGTGAACGAGATGCCGTCGACGGCCCGCACCTCGTGCCGCTCGCGCCGCAGGAATCCCGTCTTCTTGCGTACGTCGAAGACCTTCTCGACGCCGTCCAGCTCAATGAGGTCGGTTCCCACGACGGTTCAGCTCCCTGTGCTGCGGTACGAACGGAGGCCCGTGCGCCAGGCGAGACCGGCGAGAGCGAGGCAGGCGACGGCGACCAGCGGGGGTGTGAAGGCGGTCCACACCGGCAGGTCCAGCGGGTAGGGCCGCCCCAGGACGTACAGCGCGGGCAGCCAGTTCACGAAGGCCAGCGGCAGGACGAAGGTCACGCCGCGCACCAGGTCCTTGGCGAAGACGGACGGCGGGTACTGGAGCAGCGTCGTGCCGCCGTACGTGAAGGCGTTCTGCACCTCCGCCGCGTCCCTCGCCACGAACTGGAAGGCCGCCCCCGCCACGAACAGCGCCCCGAAGATGCCCGCGCCGCTGAGCAGCATCAACGGCACCATCGCGGCCTTCGGCACGGTCCAGTCGATGTCCAGGACCACGAGCGCGTACGTCAGGACGAGCGCGCCCTGCGTCAGCCGGCCGAGCCGGTGCAGCCCGAACCGGTCGGCGGCGACCTGCGCGATGACCGGGGCGGGCCGCACGAGGAGCGTGTCGAGCGTGCCGTCGCGCACCCGCTTGCCGAGGCGGTCCATGGAGCCGAGGGACAGGTCGGCGAGGCCGAACGCGGTGCACGACGCGCCGTACAGGAAGGCGATCTCGGAGAGCGAGTAGCCGCCGAGCCGGTCCACCTGGGAGAACATCAGCAGGATCGCCGCGAAGTCGAACGCGGTCACCGCGAAGTTGCCGAGCGCGGTCATCGCGAAGGACAGGC
The DNA here is from genome assembly GCF_053591415.1 of Streptomyces sp. NPDC003032. Lineage (NCBI taxonomy): Bacteria > Bacillati > Actinomycetota > Actinomycetes > Kitasatosporales > Streptomycetaceae > Streptomyces > Streptomyces sp. NPDC003032. The sequence continues at coordinate 106,883 of NZ_JBSFTT010000028.1, forward strand.
GGTACGCCATGAGGGAGCGGATCCACATGCCGGAGATCAACCGATAGGCACGCACCCCGGTGCGCACCTCGGCCGGCCGGGATCGCACCCGCTCGGGCCCGGACCGCACCCGCGCCAAGTCACCCACCCTGCACCACCACCCGTCGGGTCGCCACGGTCTGCAGCAGTCGGCCGGCCGTCAGGAGTGCCGTGGCCCAGCCGAGCTGGAAGGCGTACGTGCGGAGCAGGTCGACGCCCGTGTGGCGGCCGAGGAACACGTCGGCGGGCACCTGGAGCAGCGCCGACCAGGGCAGCGCGCGGGCGATCTCGCCGAGCGTGCCGGGGAAGACGTTCAGCGGCAGCAGCATCCCGGAGAAGAACGTGCCCGCGAGCATCGCCACCTGTGTGATGCCCGCGCCGTCCATCAGCCAGAACGCGGTCAGCGCCACCAGGAAGCGCAGCGCGAAGCTGACCAGCGCGCCGAGCACCACGGCCGACAGGAACGCCAGCCAGCGCAGCGGATCCGCGGGCAGCGCCAGGTCGAAGACCATCGCGCCGATCGCCACCGGCACGACACCGCGCCCCAGCAGCTGGAACAGGGCCCGGCCCAGATCGCTCGCCAGCCACCAGGCCTGGAGGTCCGCGGGCCGGTACAGGTCGACGGCGATGTCCCCGGTGCGGATCCGCTCGATCAGCTCGCCCTCGAAGCCGCCGCCCATCAGCGCCATCACGGTGAGCAGCGCCTGCCCGAGCCAGACGAACGTGACCGCCTGCGCCTGGTCGTACCCGCCGAGGCCCGGCCGCTCGTCCCAGAGCGCGATGTAGGTGTAGGCGAGGATCAGCCCGAAGACGGTGTTGGTGAACACCCCCGCCGCGGTCGCGACGCGGTACGTGGCGTATCTGCGGAAGCCCCCCTCGGCGACGGCCGCGTACAGACGGAACCGTCCTGCGCGCACAAGCATCCCTTTCACAGTGGGCCTCGTCCCGAATCGGGCCAAAGCGCAGGATCGTAGTGTGGTCGGGAACGCTCGCGCCAGGCATTTTCGGCGCGGGACGCGTGCCTGGTGCCTTACGCGTGTGGCGACAGTGTGCAATGGGGTTTACGAGGCGTACTGGACGTACGACGCTAACCGGGAGTTTCGCGAGACATGAGCGACGAGCCGCAGCAGCAGGGCGCCGCCGGGCAGGGTGGCGCGGCCACCGGGACCGGGAAGGCCAGGAAGCCGAAGCGCCCCAAGCGCAAGGGCTGGCGGCGGATCTTCCCGACCTGGCGCATGGTCCTCGGCGGTTTCATCCTGCTCGTCCTGCTGCTCGTGGGCGCCTTCATGGCCGGTTACATGCTGGTCGACATCCCCTCGGCGAACGCCGCGGCGACCAAGCAGAGCAACGTCTATCTGTACGCCGACGGCACCGAGATCGCCCGCGACGGCGAGGTGAACCGCGAGAAGGTGCCGCTCACACAGATCCCCCTGAGCGTCCAGCGCTCCGTGCTCGCCGCCGAGGACCGCGACTTCTACAGCGAGTCCGCTGTCGACCCCAAGGCGATGATCCGGGCCGCCTGGAACACCGTCACCGGCAAGGGCAAGCAGTCCGGCTCCACGATCACCCAGCAGTACGTGAAGAACTACTACCTGGGCCAGGAGCAGACGGTCACCCGCAAGGTGAAGGAGTTCTTCATCTCCATCAAGCTGGACCGCGAGGTGAGCAAGGGCGAGATCCTCTCCGGCTATCTGAACACCAGCTACTTCGGCCGCAACGCGTACGGCGTGCAGGCCGCCGCCCAGGCGTACTACGGCAAGAACGTCAAGGACCTCTCCACCGCCGAGGGCGCCTACCTCGCGACACTCCTCAACTCGCCCAACGCGTACGACGTCGCCACGCACCCCGAGAACAAGCAGCGTGCGACGGGCCGCTGGAACTACGTCCTGGACGGCATGGTCAAGGAGGGCTGGCTCAGCAGGTCCGAGCGGGCCGGCATCAAGTTCCCGATGCCCGACGAGGCGAAGGGCACGGCGGGCCTGTCCGGCCAGCGCGGCTACGTCGTCAAGGCCGTCGAGGACTATCTCACCGCCAACGAGATCATCGATGCGGAGACCCTCGCCAAAGGCGGCTACCGCATCACCACGACCCTCCAGAAGGACCGCCAGGACGCCTTCAAGAAGGCCGTCGACGACCAGGTGATGTCGAAGGTCGACAAGGACGCCCGCAAGGTCGACCGCAACGTCCGCGCGGGCGGCGCCTCCATCGACCCGGCCACCGGCAAGGTCGTCGCGATGTACGGCGGCATCGACTACACCAAGCAGTACGTCAACAACGCGACGCGCCGCGACTACCAGGTCGGCTCCACCTTCAAGCCGTTCGTGTTCACCTCCGCGGTCGAGAACGGCTCGGTCACCCAGGACGGCCGCCCGATCACCCCGAACACCGTCTACGACGGCACCAACAAGCGCCCCGTGCAGGGGTGGAGCGGCGGCGCGTACGCCCCTGAGAACGAGGACCAGGTCTCCTACGGCGAGACCACCGTCCGCGAGGCCACCGACAAGTCCGTGAACTCGGTGTACGCGCAGATGGCCGTCGACGTCGGCGCCGACAAGGTCAAGGACACCGCGATCGCCCTCGGCGTCCCGGAGAAGACCCCCGACCTCACCGCCTCCCCCTCCATCGCGCTCGGCCCGTCCACCGCGAGCGTCCTCGACATGGCCGAGGCGTACGCGACCCTGGCCAACCACGGCGAGCACGGCACGTACACGCTCGTCGAGAAGATCACCAAGGACGGCGCGGAGATCGACCTGCCGGAGCAGGAGACCGAGCAGGCCGTCACCCGCGAGGCCGCCGACACCACCACCTCCGTCCTGCGCAGTGTCGTGCAGGGCGGCACCGGCACGGCGGCCCAGGGCGCGGGCCGCCCCGCCGCGGGCAAGACCGGCACCGCCGAGAACGACACCGCGGCCTGGTTCGCCGGCTACACCCCCGACCTCGCGACGGTCGTCGCCGTCATGGGCCAGGACCCGGACACCGGCGCGCACACCCCGCTGTACGGCGCGCTCGGCGAGTCCCGCATCAACGGCGGCGCCTATCCGGCGCGCGTGTGGGCGCAGTTCACCAAGTCCGCCCTGGAGGGCAAGCCGGTCAAGGACTTCGACCTGGAGGTGGCGCGGGGCGCGGACACGCCGCCGCCGACCGACCCGGCCACCGGCGGCACCCAGGAACCGGAGACCGGCGGCCCCACCACCGACGACCCCACCGACGGCGGCACGACGGACGGCGGCCCCACCGACGGGGGCGCCACCACCGGCGGACAGGACACGGGCGGCGGCGCCACCACGGACGGCGGCCAGGACCCCGGCGGGCAGACCGGCGGCCAGACGGGTGACCAGACCGACGGCGGCATGCTCGACGGAGGCACACTCGACGGAGGCACGCTCGACGGAGGCGCCGCCCAGGGCGGCCCGACGGGCGGCGGCACCGACACCGGAGGAGGGACCGGCGACGGCGCCTCGGTCGGCGGCGCGCTCGGCGGCCTGACGGACGGCTAGGGCGTGTGTCGGGGCACGGTCAGTGCCCCGAAGTGGCCTTCAGGCCGACGACAGCGACCAGCAGCAGACAGACGAAGAAGATCCGGGCGGCGGTGACGGGCTCGCCCAGGATCACCATGCCGAGCACCGCCGCACCGGCGGCGCCGATGCCGACCCACACGCCGTACGCGGTACCGATGGGCAGCGACTTGGCGGCGTACGACAGGAGCAGCATGCTCGCGACGATGCCCGCGCCCGTGAACACGCTCGGCCACAGCCGCGTGAACCCGTCCGTGTACTTCATCCCGATCGACCAGCCCACTTCGAGCAGACCGGCGACTATCAACAGAACCCAGGCCATGACGGCACCTCCGACGAGTAGAGAGAAGGGGTGCGTCGTCTTTGCGGAAACCCGGTACGGCGCGTCTCGTCGGGGTCATTCCACGGTAGCAAAGGCCGTGAGTGAGGGGCTGGTGACCATGGTCACCAGCACTCATGACTCATGACTGTCATGACTCATGACTCCTGCCCTACAGGTACAGGCCCGTCGAGTCCTCGGAGCCCTCGAAACGGTCGGCGGCCACGGCGTGCAGATCGCGCTCGCGCATCAGGACGTACGCCACGCCCCGCACCTCCACCTCGGCGCGGTCCTCCGGGTCGTACAGGACCCGGTCACCCGGCTCGACCGTACGTACGTTCTGTCCGACCGCGACCACCTCGGCCCAGGCGAGCCGCCGGCCCACGGCCGCGGTCGCGGGGATCAGGATGCCGCCGCCGGAGCGGCGCTCGCCCTCGCTGGTGTCCTGCCGCACGAGCACGCGGTCGTGCAGCATCCGGATGGGCAGCTTGTCGTCGTGGTGGGTCTTCTCGCTCACGCCACCGAACCTACCCGCCCCGGCGCCGTATGCGGCCCCCCGGGTCAGCTGTCGCGCCGCCGCGCACCCACCACGAGCAGTCCGACGACGCCCACGGCCACCAGGGCCACCGGGACGATCCGCTCGATGCGGGGCGAACCGTCCTCCGCGACGAACCGGCCCTTCACGTCCGAGACGAATCGGTTCGCCCCGACATACGCCCGGCCAAGTGAGTTGTCCACACTCGACACGACCTTCGCCTTCGCGTCGCCGACGATCGTCTTCGGGTGGACGCGCACCCCGATCTCGTCGAGCGTCTCGGCCAGCTGGTCGCGCCGGCGCTTGATGTCCGCCTCGATCTGCGCAGGGGTCCTGGCATCCGACACCGCGCTGCCTCCAGGTCGTATCGATTGTGTGGACGTGATCTGTGCCCACAGTCTGTCAGCTTCACGCGCGCCGCACCCCACGGCACCCCTATTACGCTCGACTCCGGCACCACACCTTTCACGCCCCTTGCGAGGAGACCCGAAGATGAGCGAGCGACTGCAGCCCGGCGACACCGCCCCCGCTTTCACCCTGCCCGACGCCGACGGCAAGGACGTCTCGCTGGCCGACCACAAGGGCCGCAAGGTCATCGTCTACTTCTACCCGGCCGCCCTGACCCCCGGCTGCACCAAGCAGGCGTGCGACTTCACCGACAACCTCGACGTGCTCGCGGCGGCCGGTTACGACGTCATCGGCGTGTCGCCGGACAAGCCGGAGAAGCTCGCGAAGTTCCGTGAGCAGGAGAACCTCAAGGTCACGCTGGTCGGCGACCCGTCCAAGGAGACCCTGGAGGCCTACGGCGCCTTCGGCGAGAAGAAGCTGTACGGCAAGACGGTGACCGGCGTCATCCGCTCGACCGTGGTGGTCGACGAGCAGGGCAAGGTCGAGCACGCGTTCTACAACGTGAAGGCGACGGGCCACGTGGCCAAGATCATCAGGGACCTGGGCGTCTGAGCGACGCTTCCCCCGGACGAGCCCCGCACCGCGACAAAGCACTGTGACAAAGACTGCGACAAAGCACTGTGACAAAGCCCCCCTCGCGGGGGGCTTTCGTTTGCGCGGGCGATGTTCGAGCAAGTGATCCCCGGGGGGAGCACGTCCGAAGAACGAAAGGAACCACTCCATGGCGGCCCACGAAGAGACCGAGGCCGATACAGAGGCGGTCAAACGCCACCGCACGCTGTTCCGGGCCGTCAACCGGCGCAAGAACCCGCCGCTGCGCCGTACCGACATCACGGTCACGGACGAGGCAGCGGTCAAGCGGGCGGTGAAGGCGGCCTCGCTCGGCAATGCCATGGAGTGGTTCGACTTCGGCATCTACAGCTATCTGGCCGTCACCATCGGCCATGTGTTCTTTCCATCCGGGAACGACACGGTCCAGCTGATCTCCTCCTTCGCGACCTTCGCGGTGTCCTTCCTGGTCCGCCCCATCGGTGGCATGGTGTTCGGCCCGATGGGCGACAAGATCGGCCGCAAGAAGGTCCTCGCCCTGACGATGATCATGATGGCGATCGGCACGCTCGCCATCGGCCTGATCCCGTCCTACGCCACGATCGGCTTCTGGGCGCCGGTCCTGCTGATCTTCTTCCGCCTGGTCCAGGGCTTCTCCACGGGCGGCGAGTACGGCGGGGCCTCCACCTTCATCGCCGAGTACGCCCCCGACAAGCGGCGCGGCTACTTCGGCAGCTTCCTGGAGCTGGGCACGCTGGCCGGGTACACCGGCGCGGCCGGGCTCGTCCTCATCCTCAACAGCGCCCTCGGCTCGGACGCCATGGAGTCCTGGGGCTGGCGCATCCCGTTCCTCGTCGCCGGACCGCTCGGCCTCGTAGGCCTCTACCTCCGACTCAAGCTCGACGAGACACCCGCGTTCCAGAAGCTGGAGGACGCCACCTTCCACTCGGCGTCCGAGGGCGCCTCCACCGTGGAGACCACGGCCAAGGGCGACCTGGCGAAGATCTTCCGGAACCACTGGCCGACGCTCATCCTCTGCATCGCGCTGGTCGGCGCGTACAACGTCACCGACTACATGCTGCTGTCGTACATGCCGACGTACCTCTCCGACGAACTCGGCTACGACGACTCCCACGGCCTGCTGATCCTCATCGGCACGATGATCGTCCTGATGCTGATCATCAACCAGGTGGGCAAGCTGTCCGACCACTTCGGCCGCAAGCCGCTCCTGATGACGGGCATGCTGAGCTTCCTGGTCCTGTCGATCCCGGCATTCCTCCTGATCAAGCAGGGCAGCCTGCTGGCGGTCTCGGGCGGCATGCTGCTGCTCGGCCTCTCCCTGGTCTGCCTCCTCGGCACGATGTCGGCGACACTCCCGGCCCTCTTCCCCACCTCGGTCCGCTACGGCTCCCTCTCCGTCGGCTACAACCTCTCCGCCTCCCTCTTCGGCGGCACGGCCCCCCTGGTGATCACGTCCCTGATCAGCATCACGGGCACGGACATGGTCCCGGCGTACTACTCGATGGCGGCGGCCGTCGTCGGCGTCATCGCGGTGGCCTGCATGAAGGAAACGGCCCAGAAGCCGCTCTCGGGCTCGCCACCGTCGGTGGAGACGAAGAGGGAGGCGGCAGAACTGGTGGAGGCCCAGGCGACGGCCCCTAAGTTCTGACCTCCTGCCGCCGCCCCCATCCGGAACGGCCCGCCCCACCTACAAGTAGACGCTGTTGGTTAATTCCGGGGCTCGCGTGACGTCGGCCTTCAAGACCTGGTTGTGGGATTTTATGGCCACGTAGTAGTATTGGGTGGGTGGGGATTTAGATTCAGCCGA